>JAKVAS010000137.1 GCA_022448165.1 Crocinitomicaceae bacterium
TTAGAAAGTTTTGGGAGAATTGATAGCAGCTGTTTTTTTGTGAAATTGAATTTGGTATCAACGCGATTCATCAACTTTACGCGATCCATTTGATCTAACGTTATTGTTTCAAAATCTTCTAAACCACTCAATATTCTTGAACCCATATTTCCTCAAAGTTAAACCAACAATTAACATAAGCAAATTTATTCAGCTCAAATTAAAGATCTAATGTTGTACTTCTAAGTACAGTATTTTTTTTGATTATCGAACCATGGTTACGTTTCCACTATATTCTCTAAGTTCATCTGTATAAATGGATTTTAACCTGATTTTCCAAACATACATTCCATTTTCCATAAAACGACCATTGTGTGTTCCATCCCATCCTATTGTAGGATCATGTGATTCGAAGATGACTTCTCCCCATCGATTAAAAACGAATAGGTCATAAGATGAAGCGTCAATATCACTAACGGTAGGGTGGAAGGTGTTGTTGAATTCATCACCGTCTGGGGTAAATGAGTTTGGAACCCAAATAGTGAATTCGTCACGAACTTCTACAAATGCTTGCATTGTATCTATGCATGAGGTAGCATTGAAAGCAACGAGAGAGATCATGTAATTTCCACCTTGATACGGGAGTTCAAAATCACTGAATTCAGTTACAGCTGTAGTATAGTTGTAATTCGGACCCGTAATTATCCATTCGTAGCTTGTAGCATTATAAGAGTTGTTAAAAACGCTAACTTCATGGTCAGGGAGAGACATTTCCCCATTTATAATACCAAAATCTGCACGAGGACCTTCTTCGTTTATGATAAGGACATTTTCTTCAATGGTACACCCTGCGTCATTTTGAGCTGTTAAAATATAGTTGTCTGGACAGAGTCCAGTAAAGGAACCAGAAGCGTTAGGTACACCATTTAATGCGTAACTGTTAGCTCCAATTGCAGAAACTTCAATAGAACCTTCGCAAGATCCATCTTCACACCCAGCGTTATTTGTTATAATAGATTGGAATATAATGTCTTCTGGTTGATTAATATTGTATACCACACTTTCTACGCACCCGTTGTAATCAGTAACATCCATAGTGTATGTACCGTAGCAAATTCCTGTAGCATTTCCAGATTGATCTCCGTTAACACCAAAGTTCCAAGTGTAAGTGTATGGTGAAGTACCATTGATAGCGTTAATTTCCACAGCACCATCACAAATACCAAAACATGAAGCATCTGTTGTTGTAGCTGAAAGAATTAATTGAGCTGGTTCTATTAGTTGTACTACTTCATTGATTGCGCAAACGCCCGAAGCATCAGTAATGTTTACACCATAATTACCGGCGCACAATCCATTAATTGTGGCAGTATTTCCAATTGGAAGTCCTGTTCCGTCAACCCATTGATAAGTGTAGGGGGCTGTTCCTCCAGTTGGAACAGCGGTAATACTACCATCACATAGGCCGAAACACGTTGGTTCTGTGCTATTTATAGTTGCGGAGCACTGTGAGAATGAAAAGTGGTGAAAAAGCGATATGCACACAATAAATGCGTACTTGAAGAAGGAGATTTTCTTTAACATGCGAGGTTTAATTCGTTTCTAGTTGCTATAATAACTGTTATTGTACTAATAGGTTGCCTTATTTAGGAAGGAAAGGAGAATATTTTTTTTTATATGTTTGGTAATTAGTTGATTATACCTAAACATAATTTCATTCGGATAATTCGTTTTACTGAAGTTTCTACTTTTTTCTTGAAGATTTTGTTGCTGTTGTATTCAGCAGTTATTTCTTCGTGTGCGGTTACTGAGTTTTTAGGCATTAGTAGAATGTCACAACCAGCCGATATAGCTTTTACAGAAGAGTTTGAGACTTTTGTAACTCCCCCCATTCCCATAGCATCTGTGATGACGAGGCCTTTAAAACCTAGGCTATCACGTAATAACCCTTGAACAATTGTTTCTGAGGTTGTTGCAGGATATCCGTTAGTGTTAAAGTTACTGTTGTTTTTTACGGCAATATGTGCTACCATGATTGAGAGAACTCCATTTTCTATTAATTCCGGGTAGTATTTTACTTCTTTTAGCTCACCATCAATTACTTGAAGAGATTTGTGTGTATCGCCAGTTACTAAGCCATGACCAGGGAAATGTTTTGCTGTGGCGATAATATTTTGTTCCTGACTCTGTTTAATAAATGCCTTAGAGAATGGAATAATGTTTTTTTCGTTTGCCCCAAACCCACGATATCCTACAGTTTTGTTAGTTGATAAATCAACCACTGGAGCAAAATTATAATTAATACCTATTTCGTTTAAATCTGTAGAGATGGTTTGTGCTACTTTTCTTGCATCTTCTTCAGAAGTAATTTGAGTCGCTTTTGAAACTTTTTTAGATCCAATAATTTTTCTGTTTACTAAAGAAGGTTCTGCATCCGCAGAATAAAAGAATGGAAGACTCCCTTTTTGCGTGTTTAGTGAATCATATTTGATGACCCAATTTTTAAATTGATCTTTTGTTCCGTTTAAAAGAATCATTCCGCCGATATATTGATTCTTCACAAGAAAATCTATTCGTTCTTCTGATTTCCCTAGCCTTCCAGCAGCTGGCATGATTAGTTGCGCAATGATTTCTCTTTCGCTAAGAGTAGCATAAACACTATCAACTTTTGCGTCAAGAATAGGATGTTCCCTTAGAAAGGAGGTGAGTTGTATCTTTTCTAAAGCTGGTTTTATAACTGGTGGTGCTTTAGTTTCCATAGTTTCGGTTTGCGCGCAAGCACTAAATAGAAATAAGGAAACAATTGAGAAATAAAGATGTTTCATAGTTTACATTTGATACGAAGTTATAATCTTTTACCAAGTCAAAAATTGAGGGCTAGTTTAAATTTTCACTACTACTTTGTCAATAACTGTACCATGGAAAATCAAAAAGAATTATTATCTTAATAATTAAACCTACTGATTGAACCTATGGATACCATTAAATCTTTGGCGCTTGATGAGCGTCCTCGTGAAAAATTAATTAATAAAGGACGAGATTCATTATCGAACAGTGAGCTTTTGGCTATAATAATTGGGTCAGGGTCTGCTGAAAAGTCTGCTATTGAACTTTCTAGGGAAATTTTAGCGGATTCGGATAATGATTTAAATATCTTATCAAGAAAGTCAATTCAAGATTTTTTAAAATATAAGGGAATTGGTGTGGCTAAAGCTGTTAGTATCTATGCTGCTTTGGAAATAGCAAGAAGAAAGCGCCCATCAAAGCGAAGTGAAAAAAGTAAAATTAACTGTTCTAGGGATAGTTATGTGCATATGTACCCGATGTTTGCAGATCTTGACCACGAGCAATTTCACGTAATGTTTTTGAATAGAGGAAATCAAATAATCGGAATTCAGCAAATTTCAAAAGGTGGATTAACAGGAACGGTTGCTGATGGACGAATAATCTTTCAGAAAGCCTTAGAAACTAAATCAACAGGAATTATACTGGCCCATAATCATCCATCAGGTCAACTTAAGCCAAGTGAGTCAGATATTAGATTGACAAATAATTTACTTGAGTTTGGAAAGATGATAGAATTACATGTATTGGATCATTTAATCATTACTGACAATAATTACTTTAGTTTTGCAGACGAAGGACTTTTAATTTAAGCAAGTTGAAAAAGAAAATTATCACCATTATTGGCGCTAGGCCACAAATCATTAAATCATCGGCCATTAGTCGTGCTGTTAAGAATGAATTTAATGAACAATTAGAAGAAATAATCGTTCACTCTGGTCAACATTATGACGCTTCGATGTCATCAATTTTTCTAGAAGAGATGAGTATTCCGCAGCCTAAGTATAATTTAGGAGTGGGGAGTGGGTCTCATGGAGCTCAAACTGGAAAAATGTTGGAAGGATTAGAACGAATTTTTCTAGACGAAAAGCCAGATGCAGTTTTGGTGTATGGCGATACCAATTCTACAATTGCAGGAGCATTAGCAGCCGCTAAAATTAGGATTCCTGTTGTACACGTTGAAGCTGGATTAAGAAGTTTTAATAAATCAATGCCAGAGGAGTTAAATAGAGTTGCTTGTGATCACATGTCAACACTTTTATTTACTCCAACAGAAACAGGAATTACAAATTTGAAAAAAGAAGGTTTTGCAATTGAAAATGTAAACAAGGCTTCTGCTGATAACCCTAAAGTTTATCATTGTGGAGATATTATGTTTGATAATAGTTTATATTTTTCTGATGTTTCTGCTAAAAAATCTGAGATTTTAAAAGCACATAATTTAACTACAAATGATTATGTATTGATGACCGTCCATAGGGATTCTAATACGGATGTTAAAGAGAATATGGAATCTATATTTCAATCAGTAGTGGATCTTTCTTCGAAGTATAATCTTCCATTTGTATTGCCATTACACCCGAGAACAAAAGGGAAATTAGAGACGCAGCTGAGCTCTGAGTTGTACCAGAAGGTTATGGATAGTAATAAAGTTCAAATAATTGAGCCTGTTGGATTTCTTGATATAATAGCTCTTGAGAAAAATGCAAGAATGATTGTAACGGATAGTGGAGGCTTGCAAAAAGAATCTTTCTTTTTTGAAAAGCCTTGCGTTATTCTGAGGCCGCAAACTGAATGGATTGAAATTGTGAATAATGGAAATGCTTTGTTAGCTGATGCTGATAGAGTAAGAATCAACGAAGCGTTTGATGCGTTGTATTTAAAAACCGATTATACGTATCCATCATTTTATGGAGATGGAAAGGCTGCAGAATTTATTTGTCAGAAGATCGTGAATGAACTTTGAGTAAATGCTAACAATTCTTGTAGATAAGATAACACCAAGAATCGAGTATACATTCGATTTTATTTTTTCCGATAGAGGAGTCTTATATCGATTCGTTACAGAAATTGTTGAATTTGAGAAAGCTAGTCAACCTAAGTTGAATTATTCAGCAAGCTTGAATAGTTCTGTGTCGAGCTTACTATATGAAACAGGTATTGTTCAAAAAAGACTAAATAAATATGGTTTTCGACTGCGTATTGACGAAATAGATGATAAGGTAGCTTCCATCTTTTTTGTGCTTTCAAGATATGAGGAATATATAGATGAAAAAGATATCTATGGCCGCTTTCCCTTTAGTAAGAGCATTCTTGGTAGAGATTGGGTTGAGCTGGCTGTTTGTGATCGTTGGGCGGTTGACCTAATAAAAGAATTGTCTTTAAATTATATTCCGCGAGTGGTGGCTCCAGAGCTTAAGCCAACTTTTGATATTGATAATACATATGCGTATCGACTGAAAAAGGGAAAGAGAAGAATGATGTCGATTTTTAAAGACATTTTAACACTTAAATTTTCACGTATCAAAGAGAGGCAAAGTGTCTTAAGAGGTAAGAAAAAGGATCCGTATGATACGTTCGATATTATACGTGATATCGGTGAGAAATTTATTTCAACAAAGGTCTTTTGGTTGGTAGGTAAATGGGCGAAAAAAGATAGGAATATTGGGGTTGATGTGTTGGAGCATCAGAGATTAATAAAGGACGTTTCATTAACCATTGATATTGGTTTACATCCAAGTTTTGCTTCATTTAAACGTTTAAATGTAATTAAAGAAGAAAAAAATAATCTAGACTCAATTCTAGAAGGAAAAACACTAAACTCACGACAGCACTTTTTACGTTTTCGACTTCCTGATACGTATCAACAATTGATTTCTGCAGGATTTAAAAATGAGTATTCAATGGGATTTGCTGAACATGTAGGTTTCAGAGCCGGAACTGCTAGAAGTCATGATTGGTTTAATTTGAAGACAAATGAACGAACAGATTTTCGGATTCATCCGTTTGTTTATATGGATGGAACATTGAGAGAGTATATGAAGTTAGATGTTAATCAAAGTAAAGAAAAGATAAATCAGTTGTACGAAGAGGTAGCAACGTTTGGAGGTGATTTTACTTTTATTTGGCATAATGAAACGATAGGAGATTATGGTTTATGGAATGGATGGTATGATGTATTAAATTTCACATTAAAATTAAATAATGAATAAGAGTATTTGTATAATTGGAGCGCTTTTGCTTTTGATAAGTATCATATTGGGAGCTTTTGGAGCGCACGCGCTTAAAGAGGTGATTTCTATGGAAAGATTAACTTCTTTTGAAACGGGGGTAAGATATCAAATATATCATGGTCTAGCCTTGTTGATTATTGGTTTAAATGTGGATAAATTTCAGTTTTCTTTAAAGTGGACAAGTAGATTGTTTATTCTGGGGGTAATCTTCTTTTCTTGTTCTATTTATTTACTATCGATCCAAGATTTATTAGGAATTAATCTGAGGTTTTTAGGACCAGTTACTCCAATCGGAGGAAGCTTGCTCATTATTGGCTGGGGGCTTTTTATCTATCAATTAATGATTAAAAGTAAAAATTAAGAATGAGTATGAAGGTCACTTTTTTAGGTACAGGTACATCTCAAGGAGTACCTGTAATTGCCTGTGAGTGTGAGGTATGTTCTTCTAAGGATGTAAGGGATAAAAGGTTTAGAAGTTCTATTATGATTTCTGTTAATGATCGGAATTTTGTTATTGATAGTGGGCCTGATTTCCGAATGCAAATGTTGAATAATAAAGTTAAAACATTGTCCGGAATTCTTTTTACTCATGAGCATAAAGATCATGTTGCTGGGTTAGATGATGTTCGTGCATTTAATTATTTAGAAAATCGAAATATGGAGATTTATTGCTCTGAGTTTGTTTTCGGTTGTTTAAAGCGTGAATTTCACTATGTGTTTAGGGAAAACCCTTATCCAGGGATACCTCAGGTAAACGTAAATATCATTAAAAATGAACCGTTTGATCTAGTAACAGGAGAGTCAATAGTTCCTATCGAGGTGATGCATTATAAACTTCCTGTTTTTGGTTATAGATGGGGCAATTTTACATATATAACTGATGCAAAAACAATTTCAGAAAAGGAAAAGGAAAAGGTGAAGGGCTCTAAGGTGTTAGTGGTTAATGCACTCAGAGAAAATGAGCATATTTCACATTTTACGTTGGAAGAAGCTTTGAGATTTATCGAAGAAATAGCTCCAGAAAGGGCATATTTAACCCACGTTTCGCACCTTTTTGGAACACATGAATACATTCAGTCTAAATTACCAGAGAATGTTTTTGTAGCATACGATGAATTGACGATAGAAATCGACGTTTGATGAACTTACATCAAGAGATTATTCTAACTTTGTTCACCTAAAGTTAAAGAACATGGCAAACGACTTATTGAAAGGAAAACGCGGAATTATTTTCGGAGCGTTGAATGAGCAATCAATTGCTTGGAAAGTTGCGGAAAGAGCACACGAGGAAGGTGCGACATTCGTTTTGACAAATGCACCAATCGCTATGCGAATGGGAGAGATTAACAAACTTGCAGAAAATACAGGGAGTCAGGTTATTCCTGCAGATGCAACTAGTGTTGAAGATTTGGAAAATTTGGTTTCTCAATCAATGGAGATCCTTGGTGGAAAAATTGATTTTATTTTGCATTCAATTGGAATGTCTGTCAATGTCCGTAAAGGAAAACATTATACTAATGAGAACTATGATTGGACAATGAAAGGACTTGATGTCTCTGCTTTGTCTTTCCATAAAGTATTGCAAACTGCAATGAAATTAGATGCAATCAATGATTGGGGCTCCGTATTGGCACTTACCTATATTGCTGCTCAACGTGTAT
>JAKVAS010000138.1 GCA_022448165.1 Crocinitomicaceae bacterium
GGGTTTGTTGAGCAACGCATAAGTCAGGAGAAAAAATAGCTAAGAACTCATCAATGTTAATTACATTAATGTTATACGTGAAAAAATCGTTGAGATGTTCTCTAGCAGGGTCTGGTTCTTTACTGTAAAGGGCCGGGAATACTCGACTGAATTGGTAGTTCATGTCACCCCAAAGGTGATTGAAATCCATTTTACCTTTTATTTCTGCATTGGCAATAGTACTGCTTGTAATTTTAAAAATATCTTCTTTTTCTCCTCGATCTATATTTACAGACAAATTATCAATCCGAAGTTCTTTATCCTTCTCGGTGTAAACAAACTCTTTTGTGGTCACCGTTCCGTCAAAGTTATTTAAGTTGTTTCCTGTCATCTTAATTTCAAAGAATGATGAATTTAATTTTGCATTTGATGTCGTGAAACCAAGAATGTCTAATTCAGCATCTCGAATTCTTGTTTTGTTTCCTTTTAAATCTATTTTTCCCTCGTAAGCTAGCTTAAGGTTTTGATCGTTGACGGTAATTGAACCTTGAATCACTTTGTTTGCGAAACTTCCATTATCAATACTTATGTTGGTATATGGGTAATTGAGATATTCAAAATGATCAATTAAACCTGTAATTTCATTGAAACGAATATCCTTTGTTCCGAATACTTCTCCAGAGGTAGAAAGTTCACCACTTACAATTCCTAAAGTTGAATTGTTAATAAATGCACCAAGGTTAAACTCATTAATAATTATTGTGCTTAACTCTGAATTTGATTGATTAAAAAGATAAGAATCACTGTCGCTTGACTTTGTTAAAAGTAGTTCCTGAGCTAGTTGTACACGACCCAGATCTGTTTTAATATCATCAAAATTTATCGAAAAATCTTCTTTATTGTATTTGAAAAGTAGGTTTTTGGTACTTACATAATCTAAGCGGTTTATTTCTGGAGTGAGGGGAATAAATTCATAAGGACTAGAATCTGGAAGTTTTAGTTTTCGTAATTCTTCCAGATCAATATATGCGTAGTTTAAGCGCTCACTCACTACTTCATCCTCTAGTTTTTTAAAGTTCGGAAGGTTAATCGTTCCTTTAATATGTGTTTTGTCCTTAATTCGAAGGTCTAAGTTTGAGATTTTTAAATTATTAACGGTCTGGTTAATGTTCGTCTCTATCGTTACTAGTTCGTTCATTCCGTATAGTGGGTGGCCAAAGTAGGCTACGTCCTCCATCGAAATAATACTTTTGTCAATTCTGGCTTCTAAATGAACGCTATCTAAGAAGTGTTTGAAATCATTAAAATGATTCGTGATCATATTGAATTTGGACGAAGTGATATTAGACTTGTCTGTTTTTACATTAAGATCACTTAAGTATACTCCTTTTCGGGAGATCGTTGAAAGTGCTTTAAGTTCTTTAAGTTTAAAGCCAGAACGTTCATTGGCTGAAAGTCCAGAAACATTTCCTTGAATTGTATATTTACTTAGTGTAATGTCATCAATTGTACAATCGATGTTTGATGCAAATAGGTGGAAATAATCTACCCCCCTTTTAATTTTTTCTTTTCGATTATCGTCATAACGAAATGTACAATTCGACAACCCAACTTCTTTAATGTTGAATGTAAGGTTTTTATTGTTGCTTGTTTTGGGTTTGTCTGAAGAAAAATAATCTTTAAGATATTGGAGATTCATGATTCCTGCAGTATCCTTTTGGATATGCACATACCCATTTTCGATGAATACTTTTCTTATGTCATATTTCTGTTTTGTTATATCAAAGTTTTCTAAAGTGACAAAAACTGTTTCTCCTGCAAAAAGAGTATCTCCGGATTGATCAAACATTATAAAGTCATCGAGAGCTAAACGATCAGGGTATAGGATATCGACTTTTCCAATGTTTATTTCCGCATCTAATTCTGCGGATAAGTAACTAGCTACTTGTTTAGCAATATAGGTTTGAACTCGATAGGAACGAATTGTAAAGGCAACAAATATTAATAGAATGACTAACCATTCGAAGAGAACCAATAAGGTTCTTCCTGATATTTTCAGTAGCTTTGTCATATATTCTTTTGCAATAATAAGCATTGTGACCCAAAAAGAGACTATTATACTTGGTATAGAATCGTCCTGTGACGATACTTCAGCAGCTATCCTCAAAAATGAAACCATTTTGTCGAATCTGATTGCTGGACAGGATGTTCATCGCGAATATGGCGGAGTTGTGCCTGAACTTGCTAGTCGTGCACATCTACAAAGTATTGTGCCTGTAGTAGATGCGGCTATAAAAAAGGCAGGAATTCAAAGAACAGATATTGATGGAGTTGCTTTTACGAAGGGGCCCGGACTTTTAGGTTCGTTAGTGGTTGGAACGTCTTTTGCTAAATCTTTTGCTTTGGCCATGGACATCCCTTTGATTGATGTTAATCACATGTATGGTCATGTTTTGGCACATTTTATTGATGACGCAGGAAAAGAAAAACCTCAATTCCCTTTTTTGTGCCTTACGGTTTCGGGAGGCCATACGCAGATAGTTAGAGTGAAGGACCATTTAGATATGGAAGTAATTGGAACTACTATTGACGATGCTGCCGGAGAAGCGTTTGATAAAATTGCAAAATTATTGGGTTTTGAATATCCTGGTGGGCCATTCATTGATAAGTATGCTGTAAAAGGAAATCCAGATGCATTCTCTTTTGGTATACCAAAGGTTGGAGGGCTAGATTATAGTTTTAGCGGTTTAAAAACATCGGTTTTGTATTTTTTACAAAAACAGGAAAGAATCAACCCTAGTTTCATAGAGGATAATTTAGAAGATCTTTGCGCATCGGTTCAACGCTCAATTATTAATATTCTATTTAAGAAATTAATTCTTGCTACAGAGCAAACGGGGATTGTTCAAGTAGCTTTGGCAGGAGGCGTTTCTGCGAATAGTGAGCTTCGTTCTCGTTTAAAAGAAGAAGGTCAAAAACGAAACTGGAAAGTATATATTCCTAAATTTGAATATTGTACAGATAATGCAGCTATGATTGCAATAACAGGAAAGTATATGTTTGACAAAAAGGTTTTTTGTGATCAATCAGTTACTGCACAAGCTCGAATAAATTTTAATGCATATAAGGCTGCCAAGTAAGTCAAAACAAATTTCTCTTTTTTAACAGGATTACAACTTATCTTATATGTGATTAGTGGATTTTACTCATTTATAAGTTGGTTTAATAGGAATAGGACTGATGTGTTAACGAAATTAAGGTCTTTGCTTTTAAGAGATTAATTGCTATATTAAAGATCTAAATCAGAGAGATATGCTAGAAACTTTGGAATCAGAAATTATTGAGAAAGAATTAATTTCATCTTTATCTTTTAAAAATGGAGATTTTGTTGATCAACACCCTAATTTGAGGCAACAGATTGAGGAGGCCACTCGATTAGGAAATGCTTATCATTCAAAAGTTTCTATTTATTTTCAAGACGATCAAGGTCCGAAACGTGTTGACACGACTATTTGGGCCCATGGATCAAAATATATATGTCTTAAAGGAGGTGTATGGCTTCCCATTGATCGTATTATAGAAATTAAAGCATAAACAAACAGTTTCCCTGTTGTTTAGAGGAGATTGTGGTTTTTATCATTTTAGGATTTCAAGGATTATTTCATTTGTTGGAGTGATATTATCATCCTTATTATTAGCTTTGGAATCGATTTAAAGAAAAGATGATAAAGAATCTACTATTTGTTTTTTTGATATTTACTTCATTAAGCACAATTGCTCAGGATGTTGAGTCTAAAGTGGTGTGGAGTTATTCTTATGATCAAGCTAATGATGTCTTAATTTTCGAAGCAAAAATCTCCGAAGGATGGCATTTATATAGTCAATTTGTAGACCCTGAAGTTGGACCGGTTCCAACTTTTTTTACTTTTAACAGATTAAAAGGGGGGAGATTAATAGGAAAAACGACTGAGCCTGCGCCTATCAAAATTTATGATCCTAATTTTGATGGAGAAGTTATATATTTTGAAAATGAGGTAATATTCAAACAGAAAATTTCAACAAGAAAAAAGACGGAAATAAGTGGTGCAATAACATATATGGTTTGTAATGAAACCATGTGTTTGCCCCCAGTTGATGAGCGATTTACAATTAAGATTAATAAATAAGATGAAGGGAAAACTAATGTGGTTGGTCGCCGTTTTGACCATGAATTTGCTAGTTTCATTTAGTGTAAGTGGGCAGATTGAATTTCCAGAAGATAAAGTTCATTGGAAGTTTTCAATTAAGCAAGATGGAGAAGATGCAACAATTATCGGAGAGATAACAATGGAGGATGGATGGCATATATACGCTGCAAATCTTCCTGACGGTGTATTTATTCTTCCAACTACGGTGGATCTTGAAAAATCACCCAATTATAAAACAATAGGAGGAGTAATTGAACCTAAGCCTATTTTTGAGCACGATGAGATGGCGGATGAAGATTTGTACTATCATTCGCACAAAGTCTTTTTGAAAAGAAAAATTAAAGTAACCTCAGAAAAGGATTTTACACTGAAAGGAACTTTTGGGTTTCAAACATGTGACGATACACATTGTTTATCTCCGTTTTCGACTGATTTTACTGTTGAGGTAAAAGGTGTTAAAGAAGAAGTGGAAAAGCCTACTGATGAGAACGAGGTTGATTTTGCTGAAGTGAACGGAGACGAAGCACAAGATAAAGATGGGAACAATTACATTCTGGTAGATGGAGAATGGTTAATGGTTCCCGAAGGCAATACTGTTAAATTTTACAAGAAGTACATTCAATTAGGAGGAAACCATGAGAAATAAGTTATTTACGTTTTTACTAGCGATTCTCCTTGGAGGAACGGCGTTTGGAATTCAAGAAAAGGATCAAAGTGCTGATGTAATCGAAATGCTTCAGTTGGTTCAGAGTGAAAAGGATTATGAGGATGCAATTGAATTGATTGAGTCTGATTATATGGAAGAAGCAAAGGGTGAAGAGGTTCGCTCATCAGTTAAGCAGCTTTCTGAAAAATTTAAAAGAGATAATCCTGAATGGGTGAATAATGATTCCTTTGATGAATCTTCAACAGAAGAAAAGGCTTTGAATGAAGAGGAGAGGGATAATAATGATGTTTCTAAAATGTCTGTTTGGGCAATTTTTGCACTTTCATTTGCGAGTGGTTTAGCAGCATTGTTAACACCTTGTGTGTTTCCTATGATTCCAATGACAGTGAGCTTTTTTACTAAACAAAGTAAAACAAAGGCAAAGGGTATTCAAAATGCAATTGTTTATGCGATCTCTATTATCGTAATTTATATCGTTTTGGGTACTGTTGTTACTGCTGTTTTTGGTGCAGAAGTATTAAATGAAATGTCAACCAACCCTTGGTTTAATATTGTCTTTTTTATTCCTTTGGTTGTTTTCGCAGTTTCTTTTATGGGTGCATTTGAAATAAAAATGCCAAGTTCTTGGGTTAATAAGGCGGATAGTAAAGCAGATAAAGGAGGCTTGATAGGTATCTTCTTTATGGCATTGGTTTTAGCATTGGTTTCTTTTTCTTGTACAGGCCCTATTGTTGGAACTTTACTTGTGAAGGCGGCTGAAAGTGGAGGAATGACTCCAATCATAGGGATGTTTGGTTTTTCCCTTGCGCTTGCGCTTCCTTTTGCCTTGTTTGCAGCTTTCCCAGGGTGGATGAATTCTCTACCACAGTCGGGAGGATGGTTGAATACTGTAAAAGTTGTCTTAGGATTTTTAGAGCTAGCGTTAGCCTTTAAATTTTTATCAAATGCCGATCTTGCATGGCAATCACATTTATTGGAAAGAGAAGTGTTTTTGGCAATTTGGATTGCTGTTTTTGGGGCTTTGGCGCTTTATCTATTTGGAAAACTCAAATTACCTCATGATAGTCCTATAGAGTACCTTTCTGTAGGGCGTACAATTTTTGGGGTTTTCATCTTTGCATTTGTAGTTTATATGATCCCTGGAATGTGGGGAGCTCCTTTAAAGATGATTAATGCATTTCCTCCACCGAGTCATTATGCTGAATCACCTAGAGGCTTTGGAGGTAGTGTTTCTTCTGAATCCGAACATGGTCCAGAAGGAACTCATTTGGCTGTAGGAGGTTTATATGTTTTCCATGATTATGATTTGGCATTAGCTCATGCAAAAGAAGTGAATAAACCATTATTTGTTGACTTCACAGGTTGGAATTGTGTTAACTGTCGCAAGATGGAGGAAGGTGTTTGGATTGACGAAGGGGTATTTGAAAACCTTAAAAATGATGTTGTTGTGGTCTCTCTTTATGTCGATGAACGAACAGAATTGCCGGAGGCAGATAAACGATATGGAGTTGATGTTGCTGGAAGAAAAAGGGATATGACGACGGTTGGTGATAAATGGATGATTAAGCAGATTACGGAATATAATATTACGGCTCAGCCATATTATGTTATGCAAACTCCAGAGGGAGAGGATTTAAGTAATGGTTCTGCTGATTTTCAAAATCACTCTGATCCAGTAGTGTTCAAAAAATGGTTAGACGAAGGTCTTAAAGAGTACAATGGAAAATAATATCTGATTTATGATATTTTCAATCCCCTCTCAATTGACTGAGAGGGGATTTTTTTTAGCTTTACTTTTATGAACAATTTCTTAATAACACCCATTGAATATTTGAAAGGTGTGGGGCCTCAGCGTGCTGAGCTCCTAAAGAAGGAGTTGGGAGTTTTTACTTTTGGAGATTTATTGGAGTATTTCCCGTTTCGATATGTTGATCGTTCTGCTTATCAAAAGATTTCCGATGTAGTAAATTCAGATGGTTTTGTTCAAATAAAAGGACAGATTGTTGGTTTTTTAGAAGGAGGTTCAGGTAGAAGTAAACGCTTAACAGCAAAGTTCCAGGATGATTCTGGAATGATTGATCTCGTGTGGTTTAAAGGTGTGCACTGGGTGAAATCATCACTAAAAATTAATACAAATATTCAGATTTACGGAAAGCCGAAGTTGTTTAATGGTAAATGGAATATTCCACATCCCGAGGTGTCGGAAATTGCCAATACTGGGGTTACTGGTTTTCAGCCCGTATACTCGAGTACAGAAAAATTAATGGCTAGAGGACTCAATACTAAGGGGATTGAGAAGTTGGTAAAAGTACTTTTGGAGGAGTTTAAACATCCCGTGGAGGAGCATTTCTCTCCTGAAATATGCAAAGAATATAGGTTGATTGAAAGAATGCAGGCATTGAAGTGGATACATATGCCAACCTCAGAAGATCAGGCAAGGGCTGCGCGGTTCCGATTGAAGTTTGAAGAATTGTTTTTTCTGCAAATGGAGTTGTTAGTTCGAAAGATGATTTCAATGCAAAAGTCAAAGGGGTATGTGATGAAAGAAGTGGGGGATGCATTTAATACTTTTTTTAACGATCATTTGCCTTTTGAATTAACTGGAGCACAGAAGAAAGTGGTGAAGGAGATTCGAAGGGATCTTATTTCTGGACATCACATGAATCGTTTACTACAAGGTGATGTGGGATCTGGGAAAACGCTTGTTGCTTTATTAACGATGCTTTTTGGGATTGGAAATGATTTTCAAGTAGCATTAATGGCTCCAACAGAGATTTTAGCAGACCAGCATTTCACTGGTCTCAAGGAATACGCAGATGAACTCGGTTTATCGATTGACAAACTCACCGGAAGTACAACCAAAGCGAAACGTAAAGTTCT
>JAKVAS010000139.1 GCA_022448165.1 Crocinitomicaceae bacterium
AAATAGATTTTGTTTATATGGTTTCGTTTCAACAATTACAATATATTTTGGCTTTAGCAGAAGAACGTCATTTTGAACGGGCGAGTGAGCGCTGCTTTGTTACGCAGCCAACACTGTCGATGCAGCTAAAAAAGGCCGAAGATTTGTTGGGGAATAAAATTTTTGACCGTTCAAGATCTCCTGTAGAATTAACGTCGTTTGGAGAACAGATAATTCCTGTGTTTAGAAACGTTTGGGAAGAGTATGATAGAATTAAAGAGACTGTTGAAAAAGAAGAAGGGACCTATAAGGAGTCAATAGTTATAGGGGTTATTCCGACGATTGCGGGATATTTACTCCCAGACCTTTTCTCTAAATGGAAAGAGCTATTACCAAATATACAAATGACAATTTTGGAATTAACTACAGCGAATGTTTTGAAAGCTTTGGAAGAGAAACAAATTGATTTGGGAATTATAGCAGGACCTGAATCTGACTCTAGATTAAAAATTACTCCGCTTTATCAAGAAGAAATTAAGGTATATATACCGAGCTATCCTAAAGATGAGTTGTCTACCAATGAGCTTTTAGATTATAATCCTTGGTTGTTAACATCGGGAAATTGTCTTAGAACACAAATGATCCATTTTTGCAATTTGGGGAAATCAAAGAAGGATGATTGGGATTATCAAGGAGGAAATGTTGAGTTGTTACAAAGAATGGTTTGTAAGCATGGTGGGTATACTCTTGTTCCTGAACATTATATATCTGAACCTGAAGAAGGGTATAAAACAATAAGGTCTGAGGAAGGTGAGGTTCCTGCTAGAGCGATTGTTGGATTATCAAGGAGCAGGAGTAGTAAATGGAAAACATTAGAGGTATTCTTGAGAAGTATTCAATTAGAATATGGAGGTAACAATAAAAATGATTTGAAAATACTCGATTGGAAGTAGTTAATAATTAGCTCTAATTTCTTCTAGTATCCGTTTCGAAGCACCTGCATTATGGTGTACAAATTTCCTTTCCTTTTCACTAATTACGGAGTAGTTTGATTGAATGTCTATAATGTATTGCTCAAATTCATCTTTAGTATTAATCGAAAAACCAAAGCCTTCATTAATGAATTGTTGAGCTTCTGGGAAGCGTACATGTTTAGGTCCAAAAAGAACTGGCAAACCAAATACGGCAGGCTCTAAAATGTTGTGTAATGATCCTGAAAATCCCCCGCCAACATATGCAATGTCTCCATATTTGTACGCACTAGCAAGTTGTCCAATGGTGTTAAGGATAAGAACGTCGTACTTTGAGAAATCTTTGATAGATGAATCTGTGTACTTAGCAAACTCTCTGGTTAATTGATTGGTGATTTGGTTAATATGTTTGTCATCAATTTGATGAGGAGCAATCAAAACTTTGTAGTGGGTTTTATTTTCATTGATCCACGGAATAATCCGTGATTCATCTTCTGGCCAAGAACTTCCAATGATGATTAAGGGCTTTTTCTTCTTGAATTTTGCGATAATATCATTGTCTTCGGCAGATTTACTGTTAGCAATTACTCGGTCAAATCGACTGTCACCAGCGGTTGTGACATTAAAAATGTTAATGGAGGAAAGTAGCTTCTGGGAGGCTTTATTCTGAACGAAGAAATGGTCAAATTTTAATAATATGTTTCGAAAAAATGTCCCGTACCATTTAAAGAATCGATGATTTGATCTGAAGATTCCACTGATGTTAAATAGTTTGGCTCCTGAGTTTTTAGCTTCTGTGATATAGTTGGCCCAAAACTCATATTTCACAAAAAAGACTTCTGAGGGATTGAAATGACGAACAAATTTTCGAGCATTTTTTGGTGTGTCAAGAGGTAGGTAGGTAACGTAGTCAGCTGAATGGGATCGCTTTTCATAATGCTCGAATCCTGATGGGGAAAAGAATGTCACTAAAAGAAAAACATTAGGGTTTTCCATCTTAAGCATTTCCATTAAGGGGAGACCTTGATCAAACTCTCCTAGAGAGGCACAATGAAACCACACGACTTTCTTGCCTTCGATTGTAGGGAATTTATTAAATACATTCTTTCTTCCTTTGATCCATTTTTTCGCTTTTGGATTAAACAAAGAGGCGATGCGAATAGCAAGACCGTAAAGTCGAACACCTATCGTATAGAGAAAACGCATTAGTTATAATAGAATTCCTTTGGTTGTCTTTTGTAAATTGGAATTAGCCATCCAATTTTTAGTCCGAATTGCATATCAACACGTATGTCTGTTGAAACAGGCACGTTTGGGGTGTCAAAATTAATTGTTCGCTGGTTTCGAGTAAATCCTTGCTGAGCATAAAGTCCACCATAAAAATTAACGGCTCCTTGATCTGCCATGAAGGCATAACCTAAAAACTGAGAGGTGTTTGGGCCAATTGTTAGACGATCGTATCCTTTTTTGTAGTCAAGTTCTAGTTGCGGAACAACATGATCTTGAGTTTCAACTCGAAGCCTATGAAGTAAATAGCCAATGCCAATATTAACGTAAATTCCTGAGTTGGGATTAGGGTTAAGTATTGGAAGAATTTTTCCAACAGTTGCGTTTACATTAACTCCTCGAGCGAGAACGCGAACCACTGCGATGTCGCCATTGATGTCTGTAATGTTTCCGCTTGCGTCTGTTAAGTGGTCAAACAGCCCTGATAATCGTACGTCATTTCCAAACATGAAGTTGGCGTCTAGACCATAAATCCAGTTTCTTTTCGTTTTGTATCCGGCGAAAAAACCAATGTGATTCATGAATCCATAGCGATCAGCAAGATCTCCTGCTGTGAAATTGGCGCCGTATTGAGCGCCAAGCCAAGTGGCTCCAATCGTAGAGTCAGCCATATTTCTTTGTCCAAAGCTAGTTAGCACGGAAAAGAAAATGGAATAGAATAAGATATATTTTGTTCGAATCATGTTGCTATAAAAGTAGTGTGTTTCAACAGAACGAAGGTACGGATCAAATATTGGATAGAGTAACGGATTAGTAAATATTGTGATTTGTTTGATCAAAGAGTTTTTGTTTTAATAATTAAGAAACAAGTTTTAGGCAGCAATAGTCATTTTAATTGCCAAACTATTGATAAGATCTTTGTAAGTTCGATTCTTCGGTGGAGAATGCAGTAGTTGAAGGAAAAATTATTAAATCAAAATAAAAGAGTATGGAAAGAAAGCAGCATTGGGAAACAGTTTATGAGACAAAAAAACCTGATCAAGTTAGCTGGACTCAAAAGGTTCCGCAAACATCATTAACATTTATTGATTCGTTTGGACTTTCTAAAACGGCGAAAATTATAGATGTTGGAGGAGGAGATAGTAATTTGGTTGATTTCCTTTTAGATTCTGGTTATGAGAATGTCACAGTCTTGGATATTTCAGAAAAGGCTTTGGAAAGAGCAAAGATACGTTTAGGGAGTCGTGCGGAACAGGTTACTTGGATTGTAAGTGATATTACAAAGTTTGAACCAACAGAGTCATATGATATTTGGCATGATCGGGCGACCTTTCATTTTCTTACACAAAAAGAACAAGTTGCTTATTATGTTGAGATTGCAAGAAGGACTATAAATAGTAGTTTGCTTATAGGGACTTTTTCAACAGATGGCCCATTGAAGTGCAGCGGGTTGGAAATTAAGCAATATGATGCGAGTATGCTGCAAGAGGTTTTTGCTAATGGTTTTAAGTTAGGCAGGTCTGTAGTTGAGGATCATACAACACCGTTTGGTACGATTCAAAACTTTGTGTTTTGTAGTTTTGACCGTAGGTTGTAATATTTATTGAAGGAATCCCGAAAATGAGATTCCTTCAATAAAACATGTGCAATTAGTTTTTGTAAACTGAAGTTTGAACTATTACACGTCTATTTTTAGCTCTACCTTCCGAAGTTCTGTTATCAGCAATTGGTTTTGTCTCTCCATATCCTTCTGAGGATACATGATCTGTTTTAACTCCTTTGTTTACAAGGTAATTTTTTACTGCTTTAGCACGACTTTTTGAAAGATTAAGATTCATCTGATCGTTGCCTTGGCTGTCGGTGTGTCCTTCAACGGTGGCTTTGACTTCCGGGTGTTTTATTAAGATTGAGGCAAGCTCATTTAAATCAGAATATGATTCCTTTTTGATTACTGAGCTTCCAGAATTAAAGTATATGTGTTCAGACGCTTTTTTTATAGCTGTTAACTCGTCTTTTGATAGTGCGCATCCGTTATTTTTTGCGTATCCAGCAATTTGAGGGCATTCATCTTTGTCATCTCTCACACTATCTCCGTCTGAGTCTGGGTTTTTTGGATCCGTCCCCTTAGCTGATTCTTGAGCGGTAGTCAGTCCATCGCCATCTTCGTCGCAATCACTTCCTTTGAACAATGGGTCACATGCGTCTTTGGGATTTGAACGTTTTGTAGCAACAATTGAAGTGGATAAAGCATCTTTTCCTGTGATTTCTTCTCCGTCATTTATTCCATCACCGTCAGTGTCTGAATTGTTAGGGTCAGTTCCTAAGCCTTTTTCAGCAATATCACTAATTCCATCATTGTCGGTGTCAATACCATCGTTGGCTTTTGGACATCCATTATCTTCTCCTGGTAATTTAGGACAAGGGTCTTTTAAATCGACTATACCGTCTCCATCAGAATCTGGACATCCGTTAATAGTTCCTTTTTGATTAGGACATTCATCTTTAGAGTCAGCGATACCATCACCATCAGAATCCTTTTGGGTTTGTTGACTATGGGCAATAGAGACTCCGTCGACATAGTAATAAGCACGAATTCGATTTACTCCAGTACCTCCAGAAATCGCTTTAATACTTTTTGGGCCATTGAATACTCCAATCGTTAAGAATTGTTCGCCACCTTTAGCTATAAACGTTCCTGAAATTTGAGTCCATTTGGTTTGAGAATTTATCACTTCTTCTGAGGTTACCTGTGCAGTTTTCATGATAAACGCGTTTGACTTCTGATTTATAGGTTCTTTTGTTAAAAGTGCTCCAAAACCATTCACAGCGTAGCCGCTACTTTCAGCAAGGCTTACATAGTAGGTCACATTATATGATTGGCCGGCTGTTAAGGGAGTGTTTAACTTTGTAGTGATGTATTCTGAATACTTCTGGTAACCATTAACAGCTGTTGGTGACATGTTTCCCAAAGAAGATTTAAGATCAATTGTTTTGTCATTTGAATAAGTAATGATTCCGGCATAACCAGTACCTTGATAGGTTTCTTGGGATCCTAACTGGTTAGAAGGGACTCCTTTATTTGAGAATTTTGTCGCATTTTTGTGGTAAAAATCAGCCGTTCCTCCATTTGCATTAGACCATCCTTTTGATAGATTAATTTGGTTGAAAGATCTCGGTGTTTTTGTTGCATTAGAGAAATCACCGTTTTCTACTTGTGCATTTGATGAGCTTGAAATAGTTAATATTCCCACAACGAACAAAAATTGTTTTACATTTTTCATTAGACTTGATTTTGGTTACTTAAAAATAAGTCTATGACTATGTATTTCGATAAACTATACAGTTTATTCTATGAACTAATCCTAAATAAGGATGAGTGACGAGTCTTTGTGGTGTTTTTAGAAAAGAAATGTTGATTGGGTAAAAAAAAACAACCCCTCCAAAAAACAAATCTCGAAGGGGAAGCAGGCTCTATCAAGTAAAAGGTAGAGCGTATCTTGGAGATAGGTTTGGACGTTATAAAATAGCCAAAATATACCAATTTCGGTTATTATTTCAATTGGAAAATCCAGTAAGATAATAAATTGATAAAGAAAAATCAGGATGATATCTGACAATTGTTTGTCTACTTTTGTTTCCTATTCCGTTTAAAATAATTGGAGACTTGCGTTTTTTAGATTTAAAGAAATAGAGGGGAAGATGTTAAGTTGAAGCAATATAATTATCTTTACGCGTTATATATTGCACTAAGTAAAGCTAGATGAAAAAAATACAGATGGTCGATTTAATGACCCAGTATCAAAAAATAAAACCAGAGGTTGATTCAGCGATTGAAAATGTAATGGTGAATGCACAATTCATCAACGGCCCTGAAGTTAAAGGATTTCAACAAGAACTTGAGGAATACCTTGGAGTAAAACATGTGATTCCATGTGCTAATGGAACGGATGCGTTACAAATTGCGTTGATGGCAATTGGAGTTCAGCCGGGAGATGAAATCATCACTCCGTCTTTCACATATATTGCAACAACAGAAGTCATGGCATTACTTGGTTTAAAACCAATTTTTGTTGATGTTGATAAAGATACATTCTGTATTGACCCTGAGAAAATTGAAGAGGTAATTACGGATAAAACAAAGGCAATTGTTCCTGTTCACTTATATGGCCAAGCGGCTAATATGGAGGAGATCATGAAAATTGCAAATAAGCATAAACTATCCGTAATTGAAGATGATGCTCAGGCGATAGGAAGTGATTATAATTATACAAATGGTACAAAGGTGAAAGCTGGAGTAATTGGAGATGTTGGATGCACATCATTCTTCCCTTCAAAGAACTTAGGATGTTTTGGAGACGGTGGGGCAATGTTTACAAATGATGATGAACTTGCATCGAAAATTAGAATGATTGCCAATCATGGTCAAAGTAAAAGATACTATCATGACGTTGTTGGATGTAATTCTAGACTTGATAGTATTCAAGCAGCCGTGCTAAGAATAAAATTACGTTTGTTAGATGAATATATAGACGCAAGAAGAAAGGTGGCAGATCACTATGATCAGTTTTTTACACATTTTAAAGGCGTCAAAACTCCCGTTAGAGGTAAAGAATCAAGGCACGTATTCCATCAATATACGTTAACATTGGAAGGTATTGATCGTGATGGGTTAAATGCATATTTAGCTGAAAAAGGAATTCCATCAATGATTTATTATCCTGTTCCTGCGCATAAACAAAAGATGTTTGCTGCATTTGGAAGCGACAGTACTGTTTTACCGGTCACAGATTGGTTAACTGAGCGGGTTATTTCTTTGCCTGTGCATACAGAGATGGAACAAGAACAGTTAGACCTGATCTGTTCTACAGTTGCTGAATTTATCAATGCCTAATTGAAATGAAGAAAGTTGCGGTAGTAGGAACGGGATATGTTGGACTCGTTACAGGAACTTGTTTTGCGGAAACAGGAAACCAGGTAATGTGTGTGGATGTTGATAAGGAGAAAGTTTGCAAAATGCAAAATGGAGAAGTGCCAATTTACGAACCGCACCTGGAAGCTATCTTTCAACGAAATATTAATGATGGACGGATTTCGTTCACTACAGACTTGAAAAAAGCAGTTGATTTTGCAGAAATTATATTTTTAGCTTTACCTACTCCTCCTGGAGAAGATGGTTCCGCTGATTTGAGTTATATTTTGGATGTGGCGGATCAATTGGGTGAAATGATGACTGATTTTAAGGTTGTCGTCGATAAATCAACAGTCCCAGTGGGAACAGCTGAAAAGGTGACAAAGAAAATTTCTGAGAAGGCTTCGGTTGGGTTTGCTGTTGTTTCTAATCCTGAATTCTTGAGAGAAGGATTTGCTGTAGACGATTTCTTAAATCCAGATCGAGTGGTGATTGGAGCTTCTGATGAACGAGCCATTCAAGTGATGAAAGAATTGTATGAGCCGTTTATTAAGCATAGTAAACCATTAATCATAATGGATGAGAAGTCTGCGGAATTAACTAAGT
>JAKVAS010000014.1:0-2683 GCA_022448165.1 Crocinitomicaceae bacterium
CAAAAGAATTGACATTATCCGCAACTTATGATCCTTCACAAAGCCTTAATGGTGATTTTTCATTAGGACGTTTCTATTCTTCATCTAATGTAAACAACCCTGATTTTTATGACACCTTAAGCTATATTGGTGATTCAACTGGAAATATTATAAGTGCACCGACCTTAACTATTGGAGGGAAATACACTATGAGAAGACTTTCCCGAGAAACTGATAATAAAAGGCTTAACTCTGAAGTTAGCCTTCACGCTACATATAGTTCAACAAAGTGGGAAGATTTCTCAGTACCATTTGATACAAGTCTTACAAACTATCTTAACACAACCAAATACACCTTTGGCATTGAGTACACCCCAGAGATATACTTCATTCGTAATCGTGCAACTGCAAAATTCTATGAACGTATGCGCTACAGAATTGGTGCTTACTACCAATCATTACCATACGAGACTAACAATGAACAAATCACTGACTTTGGCACAACATTTGGAATAGGTATACCGATTGCGATTCAGAAATCTGTTTCTTCATTAAACTTCGGTTTTTCTATTGGACAAAGAGGAATATCTGATTCGCAAGCATTTAAAGAACGATACTACGGAATCAATGTTGGAATAACAATAGCACCAGGCGGAGATAAATGGTTCGTAAAAAGAAAATTGAACTAAACTAAATTGATAAAAATGAAATTCGGAAAATTAATTCTAGCTGGGGCAGCAATGCTGATAGGATATTCTTCAATGGCTCAAGATGGTGAAGGAAACAGAGAGTGTGACCGTCGAATCTTTCTGGCTGGAGAAGCTTTCAATGTGCAAAACTATAAAGATGCTTCAATGTATTTCCTCCAAGGAGAGCAAATATGTGGAGACGGTTTTGGACAAAAGAACATGAATAATATGGTTCAATGTTTACTCGCAGTAGTTAATGCTGAACAAGATCCTGAAACAAAATACCTTTATGTTGATTCATTAACGAGTGCATGGGATCGTCAAGAAGAAAGAGGTTGGTATGATCAATCTGAAGACATTTCACGTGCTGGAATATTGTTGCAAGCAAAAGAGCCAAATAGAGTAAAAGCCGATGAGTTATTCCAACGAGGAATTCACAAACTTGGATCTAAAGTAAATGAAGCTTATCTTCCATTTGCCTATTACAATGCCTATATGGTTTACTCAAAACTGAATGAAAACGATAAGCCTGCAATGAAAAAACGAATGATTGAAGATTACTTCTATTTTTCTCGTTTGATCACAGAAGGAAAAATGTCAGCAAAAGTACAAGAGAGTCTTACTGGATATTTAAACTACTTGATTAAATCTTGTGATGACATTTTACCAGAAATCCCTGGATACATTGAAAACCTTCCAGCAGAAAAAGAAGCTAGGACTGCGGCGTTAACGAATATGTTGACTCTATTGGAACAGAAGAAATGTGACGATGGAAGTGAGTACGAAACATTGGTTGATAAGCTTGTTGAAACAGACCCTGCTTCAATTGAAGCAAGAATGATGAAAATCAAACTTCTTATCAAGAAGAAACAATTTAGCGAAGCAATAAAAGCCTTCAAATCACTTAAAGAAATTGTAGAAGACCCTGAAGAGAAGCAAAACATTCAATACCAAATCGCAGCAACTCAGCTATCTGCTCGTCAATACAAAGCTGCCTATGGTACAGCAATGTCTGTGAAAGGTGAAAAGAGAAATGCAGCACTTAAAATTGCAGCTCAATGCGTTGCGGCAACAGCTAACAATTGTGGCAATAGTACTTTTGAGAGAAAATGTAATTACATCTACGCTCAAAAATTGTGGAGTCAAGCTGGTGGAGGAAATAAATACACTTCAAATTTCCCAACAGATTCTGAAAAATTTGATGCTGGATCTCCAGCCTCAGTCACTTTAGTTTGCTGGAACGTTACGGTAACGCCTTAACATGAAGTTGGGAAACACACATTTAAAATACAAATTTGGAATACCTGTCTTCATAATGTTGACGGGTATTCTTTTTTCATGCGTAAATGACTTGGACACAATCCGAAAAGTAACGTATGACTCAAATGCGCCAGATGAAGTAACACAAGATTTAAACGTCATGTACACTGATTCCGGATATGCCCGCGTACATATTTTCGCGACACATGCCGAACGATCTTCCAAACCGGAAGACATCACAAAATTTAAGGGTGGAATAAAAGTTAAGTTTTATTCAGAAGATGGTAAGATTGTTTCCGAACTCACCTCTAGATACGGACAAATCAATCATTCAACAAAAATCATTCAAGTCCGAGATTCTGTTGAATTAAGAAACCTCGAGAAGAATCAATTACTAGAAACCGAAGAACTTCACTGGAATCAAACAGACAGTTCAATATATAGCGACAAAAATGTTGTTGTTACGACTCCGGACAAAGTAGGATACGGAAAGGGAATACAGACCAATCAAAATTTTGATTATTACAAAATTTTAAAGCCATATGGGAAAATGGAAGGCGGTAAGAAATGATTGCTTAACTTTGCATTAAATTCTCAATATATGCGTGGCTACAACAACATAATGCTTTATTTTTGGCTAGTAATTGGCTTCCTTTTACTCATCATTGTTTCATACCTCTGTATTACTGATGGATTTGGTCGATGGGCAACTTACTATATTTTCGTTTTACTTTCCTTCTTAATGTTTTTTATGC
>JAKVAS010000014.1:2712-41000 GCA_022448165.1 Crocinitomicaceae bacterium
AAAGCATATGAAATTTCTAGAAGAACAAGCCCAAAACGAAAAGAAGAAATAAACTACCTACCCATTCATCCTAATAATTGACATTTCCTTACCAGAAATGTTACGTTTGTCCATTATTGCATTATACTAACAACTATAATTTATAGCTTTAATGAATCAAACGCATAACAACATATAGTTGTAACTTTTCCCCTACCTAACTTGTTTTATCTGCAACATGCAAGCACACAACCTACTTACCGCAATCATATTTCTGTTAATCTCTACAACAGGGACAGCCCAACACTTACTACGGGGAACGATTACCGATGAACAGGGAATTCCTATTCCCATGGCGAAAATATTTGCAAAAAATGCCGCAGATCTAAGAACAATAGCTGATGATCAAGGACGCTATGAAATGCGGCTTTATGAGGGAGAATATTTCTTAGTCTTTAAAGCAACTGGGTACGACGAAAAAGAAGTCTATATCACGATAACCGGTAAAGAAGTTGAGAAAAACATAACGTTATACCCAACAAAAACACAAGATTTAATAGACGTAACGGTAAGCGCAAAAAAATCCAATCCTGGACGAGAAATAATGCTAAAGGTAGTCGAAAAACGGGATCGGATTAACCCATGGAACCGACCTCATAGTGTCCAAGGATATATTCGTGCTACAGAAAAAATTGATCGTAAAGAGGAAAAGCCCGACAAACCAAATAAAAAAAAGAAAAAGAAAGAAAAGGAAAAAGCCTTATCGCCCGAAACCGAAAATACGGATCCTAATGGAATCGAAGATCCTTTTGCTGAACAGCGCAAAGAAGACGAAAAATTAGCAAACAGTATGAACCTTATAGAGGTAAGCCTAACACGGCATTATCAATCTAAATCAAAAGTAAAAGAGATTAGAAATGCATTCGAACAACGTGGATCAAAGTGGAATAACAATCTATATTACACCACTACTGTAAAATCTAATTTCAACTTCTTTCAAAACTTACTACACCTCAATGATCTTCATGAAACTCCTGTAAGTTCACCAATATCAGGACCAGGAATTCTTTCTTACAAATATCGACTCGAGAGCCAGTATAAAGAGAACGGTCAAAAAATCAATAAGATTAAAATCATCCCTAGAAATACCGCAACAACAACTTTAGAAGGATACATCTATGTCATTGATTCTCTATGGCTAGTTCAAAAACTTGAATTAACCATGGAAAAGGGAAACCTCAAAGTATATGATTACTTCACAATTTCACAAGAATTCGAGCATCCAGGAGACAGTATTTGCATACTAGCCAAGCAAGTATTAAGCTATGGCGTAAAATATAAAAATCAAAGTTCAACATGCATCACATATGCTACGTTCAATGATTACAACTTCAAGCCTGAATTTGATCCAAAATTCTTCAACAATGAGGTTGCCGTTACGGAGCAAGAAGCGTATGAAAAAGACAGCACATTCTGGAAACAAGCCAGAGAAACAGAATTAACAGATGAGGAATCAAAATATATCGCCGTCAAAGACAGCATCTATGACTCTCATCACCGAACAGAATATCTAGACTCAATAGATTCTTTATTTAACAAAGTCACCGCTCTAAAAGTACTCCTTTTTGGAGTAGATCACCGAAACAGGTCTAAAAAGACACAATGGACCATTGGCTCCTTAGCAGGAACAATTAAACCAATATTTATCGGAGGACCTCGTATTGGACCGTCCTTCTATTTCTTTAAAAAATGGAATGATGAACGATCCATATCTCTTTTTACTCGTACCTCAGTTGGGATTTTAAATGGAGATCCAAAAGGGCTTATTACGGGAAGCTATAGATATTCCCCTTTTCATTTTGGTGATATATCTATACTTTTCTACCATCATTTTGATGCTATCAGAAGTTATGATGCTATTTCTCAAATCTACAAACGAGATAATTTTATTGAAACTACAAACATGGTCATTGAACATGACTATGAAGTTTTAAACGGCTTATTCTTTGAAGTCGAATTGAGTATTACAGAGCGCAGAAGTTTGGAAAAATACAAATTCTTTGACGGAATTGACGAATACTTGCCAAACAATGATCCAACGAAATTTGAGCCCTATCAAGCAGTTATTGCATCATTCGAATTAGATTACACTCCAGGTCAAAAATATATGCGAGAACCCAATAGAAAAGTAATTCTAGGATCACGTTGGCCAAATTTTTACATATCCTATGAAAAAGGTGTCCCGGGCATCTTTGGAAGCGATGTAGATCATGATTACTTGAGAGCAGGGGTTTTACAAACATTTAAAATCGGAACTATTGGAACATCTTCTTACCATTTAAAGACAGGATCCTTCCTAAACAATAAAATTGTGAAAGATGCCGACCAAAAATTCCAACGAAGAAGTGATCCGATTTGGTTTTCCAATCCACTTTATTCATTTCAAGGTCTGGACTCAACCCTACCGACAAGGAACGCCACTTTTGAAGCTCATTTCGTTCACCATGACAATGGGTCGATCATCAATAAAATCCCATTCATGAAGAAAACAAGAATAGGATTAGTTTTCGGGTCCGGCGCCTTATACATTCCAGAGTTTAACTGGCAACACTATGAAATATTTGCAGGTTTAGAACGTGTATTTAAATTTTCAAGACAACGTCTAAGAATTGGACTTTACGGAGTTATTTCTGATGGAAATCAAATTAGTCCTACCCCGACTTGGAAGGTTGCATTCTCTTTGATGGACAATCGAGACATGCAGTGGAATTTCTAACTAGAAATACTGACCAATCCCTACAATTATTCCATGCTGTGAGGTGTTCAGCATATTAAACCCATAATCTATTCGCAAAGACGTTTTATATGCATGTTTATAAATCGCTCTAAAGCCAAGCCCTGAATACACCTTCGCATTTTTTAGCGAAACAAGGTCTTGAAGCCTTCCGTTAGACGACCTCCATCCACCAACATCCGTAAACAACACTCCTTGAATAGCGCCAAATCCGTTCTCTAACAATGTTTGTCTCACTTCACTATTTAACGAAATAGTTCCTGTCCCTCTATCAACCCTATTTCCTACGCCCCTAATATTGAAATAACTATCAAGAACGTACGGAGTAAAATAATGCTGTGAATTAGTAGATAAACCAAGCTTCAATCGAAAAGCCAAGTTCATCTTGTTCAATCGTTTATAGTACTTTGTGGTATTTGATCCCGTATATAGAATTCTATTAGATGAAAGAGAGTGTCCAACTTGAATCATAAATTCATTACTCCAACCGGAAAAATACTGCTCGAAAAAGTTCACATGCTTCAATCGATGTACTAATTTTCCAGCAAACTGTTCATTTCGCACAAAAACAGGCCCCAACGAAACAATCTCCCCCTCTTTCTTATCATATTCTTCAAGAAGATAATTCAGCGAAAAGTCGAAGCTTTGATTTTCATTCACATGGTAAATCCCCCCTATTTCTATTGAAATATTATCATTGTTATAGAAAATAAAACTTGTATCAACCCTAAGCGGCTCAATAAATTTTAACGCCTCAAAACTACCCAATCCCCCCCACTTATCCTCCTTGACGTATGGAACACGTGCTTGAAATGAAAATGAATGCCTTTTATTATATTGATAAAAACTCTTAATTTCAATTCCACGCCCTGCAAAATTAACATCAAACGCTCCTGTTCTAAACCAAGCATTTCCCTTTATCACTCCAAATCCAAATAACGGAAGTAAAGTTATACTCTCCCGACAAACTATCTCAACTGTAGCCTCGTTACCAACTATCTGAACAGTATAACTAGCCTCACTAACACCTTTTAAATTCCGAAGCCTTTGTAAATCCTCATTTAGTCGAAGAGAATCTAACAAAACACCTGGCTTACACTCAATGAATTTAAATAAATAGCTTGGCTTACACTTCTTAAGCCCAACTACATCAATGGATTTAATTCGAACTTGCCCCATTGCTGAATTAAGACAACACAAAAAAAATCCAAACAAAATAAGTTTCCTATTTCCTTCTTTTAGAAAAAAGAAAAGACGATCTAACCTCAAATAAAACTTATTATTATTTCTTATCATCTTTTAAATTGAAGAAAACACCAAGAGATATGGATGGAGCAGCTATAATATTCCTAGAATGCACGGCGAAACCAGCCTCTGCCATAACTCCAACATGATTATGAAATTCATAAAGAACTTGAGGTGATATTGCGAAGTACTCTTGATTATTCGAATAAATACTTGGGGAATGACTATCTGACCTCGAACCATTAAACATTGAGAATTTTGCGTCAACTTTAGCTATTGCAGAAAGTCGATTACTTCTCCAACCAAACTCTCCTCCAAATCTAATTTCATCAGAAAAATCATTCGTCCGATTATTAAATGCTCCATATGTGTTCCACCAAAAAGACTTGAATGAACTACTTAAATCCACTCTTCCCATTTGATTAAATTCTCCATCCCCAAGATGAATCCCACCATACCTACCTGCGTTATAATCACCCGAATTGATACCAAGCCAAACAGATCCACTTAACTTGTATTTCCCATCCAAAATTTGATATTGTAATGCCAGATCAATATCCCCCAATCCAACTGCTTCATCCGCTAAGTGAAACCTTCCAAACTCATCCATTCCTTCTTCTTGCCTTCCAATTGTTAGGATTGGGGAATATACAATTCCCCCTAATCGATTTGTAATACCAAACTCACCATAAATATTTGTTGTTTGAGCCATTGCAAAAGGTGACACCCCGAACATAGCATCAGAATTAGCCAGATAACTTCCAGCAATAATTCGATGAGAGAGCATAAAAAATCCTTCTCCTTTTTTCGGGGTCCATCCACCACCTGCAAATAATGACGTCGTAATTAAGGTCATCATGAATACGGTTATTCTTTTTCTCATAACGAGTTTGACGACATGCTAATCACCTCCTTACAAATCTTACTCAAAACCTTTTAATTCAAACTAATAAATCTCAATGTTTCAAAAAAAACACTAAAGAAAACCAACCCCATCAGCAACTCAATAAAAAAACTGAGATTCCAATCATATCAACAGGAAATCATGTTAAACCGTGAATTTATTGACAGTAAACAAACACAAAGTGATGTTTTCAACAAATAAAATCCCAAAAAAGAGCAACCTTTACAATGCTTAACTATCTGCTGAAGAACAAATAAGATATACTTTGTAATTCTACGATCTTGAATAAAGTGTGAAAAAAGTCTTAAGTAAATCGGTTTACTATAATGATTCAGGAGTTCAATTTATAGTTTAATTCATCTTCCAAAGTCAAAAACAATTAAGTCTCCTTTCCATATCTTCACATGAGCGTGTTCTTCATGAAGTTTACACGAGAGTCTCACTAGTAAAACAATCACAATCAAAACCCATATGAAATCGACCTTAGGATTTTTATTCCTTTTCTTTAGTATTCACCTGAGCTGGGGACAAATTACGATTCAAAATACTCTTACTCCTGAAGAAATCGTTCAAAACGTTCTTTTAGGAACAGGAGTAACAGTATCGAACATTCAATGGAATGGAAGTGCTGTAGATGCTACCACAATAAAAACTAGTCTGGGAGAATTCGGAGGAACTCCGAATATTGGAATTCCAAATGGAGTAATTCTTTCATGTGGAAACATTATGGAAGCTGTTGGACCTAATGCTCAAGCAAGTAGTGGAGATAACACAGGAGTAGATGATTACAGCGCGGATCCTGATCTTCAAGGTCTTCAACCTGCAGGTGTTGCAATTCATGATGCTGGAGTAATAGAGTTTGACTTTATTCCTAGTGGAGACAGCATTTCTTTTCAATATGTATTCTCCTCTGAGGAGTATCCAGAATACGCACCACCAAACAATTCGGGATTTAATGATGCCTTCGGTTTCTTTTTATCTGGACCAAATCCGGCTGGAGGTAATTATGTAGCTCAAAACATTGCTACACTTCCTGGAGGAAGTCCCGTGAGTATTAACAACGTAAATCCAGTTACCAATACCCCTTTTTATGTTGATAATACTGGAGGTGCAAATATAGAATATGATGGATACACCATCCCATTAACAGCAGAAGCCTCTGTTACTTGTGGCGAAACTTATCATATTAAACTCGGAATCTCAGATGCTGGTGATCGTGCTCTTAACTCTGCAGTATTTCTAGAAGCTAATTCATTTTCTTCAAATGCGATTCAAGTATCTATTGTAACTCAAACGGGAGACACTTCAATCATTGAAGGTTGCGCAGGAGCAGACATTCACTTTATCCGTCCAGAAAATGATACTATCGACTCCTTGATTGTAAATTTTGACATTACTGGTACTGCAACAAATGGTACGGATTATACACAAATCAATACCCCAATCACATTCTTGCCAGGAGAAGATAGTGTAACAATTAATTTTAACCCAATTGCAGATGGAAATCCAGAATCATCTGAGAGTGTAATTATTACAGTATATACATTAAACCCATGTGGAGATACAATCACCTCAGTTGGAACACTCTGGATCATTGAACCCGAAGCTGAAGTCACTGTTAACAGTGAAACCCTCCCTTGCCCTAACAACTCGGGAGTATGGTTAGTAGCCACACCTGTATCTGGTATCCTCCCCTATAATTTCGTTTGGGATGACGGCACCAATAATGATAGCCTATTTGTTAGCACAAATACGGTAGGAATCAATAATTATACAATAACCATGACGGATCAATGCGGTGAAGCAGCAACCGCCGTGAGTACAGTAACTGTTCAATCTTTTGAACCTGCTTCCTTCACAGCCTCACCAATAACAGGAACTGCTCCTTTAGTAGTCAATTATACAAATACCAGTACTGCTGGAGATACATTTGATTGGACTTTTGGAGATGGTCAGTCAGACCAAACAAATACACCATCTAATGTTAGTAACACCTTTAATGATATTGGGAATTACACAACCGTACTAACTGTTACAAGTAATGAAGGATGTGTTGACACCGCGAATCAACTTATTACCGTTTACAATCTTCCTTCAATCTCAGCACCAAATGTATTTACCCCAGATGGAGACGGTATTAATGACTTTTATCAATTTACGGATTATGAGAACATTGCAAACTTTTCATGTCTAATAACAAATCGATGGGGAAGTGAAATCATTCAACTTGATGATATTACTGAATCGTGGGATGGAATGATAAATGGAAAACAAGCTAGCGAAGGCACCTATTTCTATATGTATACAGGATCTTCCTCTTCAGGGCATGAAGTTTCAGGACATGGTTTCTTCCATTTGAATCGAAAGAAATAAGCCATGTAAAGAGTGAAGTATGTTCTTTAATAAAATCTGTTATACAGTCGTTCAATAGAAGCACAATTCTTAGTATTTTTGAGAATCAAAATTGAACAAGTATGTACGGAAAAATGAAAGAACATCTTCAATCCGAGTTGGATGCGATTGAAGCAGGAGGAATTTACAAACGTGAACGTATCATCACAACACCACAAGGAGCAAACGTTCATGTAAGTACAGGAGAAGATGTTGTAATAATGTGTGCGAATAATTACTTGGGACTTTCAAGTCATCCAGATGTGATTCAAGCAGCTAAGGACACATTGGATACGCATGGCTTTGGTATGTCATCTGTTCGATTTATTTGTGGTACCCAAGATATCCACAAGGAGCTAGAAGCAAAAATTGCCAATTTTTACGAAACAGAAGATACAATATTATATGCGGCAGCATTTGACGCTAACGGAGGAGTTTTTGAACCTCTTTTCACTGCTGAAGATGCAATTATTTCAGATGCTTTAAATCATGCCTCTATTATTGACGGGGTTAGACTTTGTAAAGCGCAACGTTATCGTTATGCACATTCAGACATGGAAGATCTTGAAAAACAATTAATTGCATCTCAAGACCAACGTTTTAGAATCATTGTTACCGATGGTGTTTTCTCTATGGATGGTGATATCGCGAAAATGAATGAAATTTGTGATTTAGCGGATAAATACAATGCATTAGTAATGACAGACGAATGTCATTCTGCTGGATTCATCGGAAAAACAGGGCGTGGAGTTCCTGAATATCATAATGTAATGGACCGTGTAGATATCATCACCGGAACACTTGGAAAAGCACTAGGTGGAGCTATGGGAGGATATACTACAGGTAAAAAAGAAATCATTGATATGTTACGTCAAAAATCGCGTCCATATCTTTTCTCAAATTCTTTAGCACCATCAATTGTTGGAGCAGCCAATAAAGTGTTCGACATTTTAAGTTCAAACACAGAACTTCGTGATCGTTTAGAAGAAAACACAAAGTACTTCAAAGATCAAATAGTTGCTGCCGGATTCGACATTAAACCAGGAGATTCGCCAATCGTTCCAGTGATGTTATACGATGCAGCATTGTCGCAAAAATTTGCAGATGCATTATTGAGAGAAGGAATTTACGCAATTGGCTTCTTCTACCCTGTTGTTCCAAAAGATCAAGCTCGAATTCGTACACAAATTTCAGCAGCGCACACGAAAGAAGATTTAGACAAAGCTGCGGCGGCATTTATTAAAGTCGGAAAAGAACTAAACGTAATCGATTAAATATGATCACCATTGGACAAGCACATCAAATAGATGAAATAATTTCAGTAACCAAAGCATGCGGAAGGCATCTATTTGAAAATGGAATTGATCAATGGGACGCTAATTATCCTGATCGTGAATCTATAAAAAACGACCTTGAAACGGAAAGTCTTTTCGTCTATCAAGAGGAAAATATCATTTTGGGACTTGTTGTTCTTAACGAGTCTCAAGATGAAGAATACGCTGAAATCGATTGGCTAACCGATGATAATGCTAAAAATCTAATTGTTCATCGTTTGGCAGTTTCCCCCGAGCATCAAGGTAAAGGAATTGCAAGAAAGTTAATGGATCACGCAGAAGCTTATGGAGTAAAACAAGGTTACACTTCCATTCGATTGGATACATTTTCGCAAAACCCACGCAATCAAAAATTCTATCGTAATCGAGGCTATACAGAACTAGGAAGTGTCTTTTTAAAATATAAAAAAGATCATCCTTACTACTGCTATGAGCTGCTCCTCTAAGAAACATTGACTTCGTTCAATAAAAAATTCTATCTTTGGTTGCAATGAGAGCTTTACTAATTTTAATACTAGCACTTTTCATAGGACAGTTCGTTGCAACCTGCTCTGTAAACCTTCTACCTAAAGGTAAGAGTGAATTCGTATTAGATCTAGAAGAAGAAAAAGAGGATGGTGAAAAGGAAGTCGAGAAGGAAATCGATGAAATGATTCAATATTACTCAACCTTCAAAGCACAAACACCTCAGAACTGCGGAGAAAATAATATTCGCTTTTTAGCAACAAATGCAGAATATCAAAAAGTATATTTAAGCACCCCTTATTCTCCACCCGACGTAACTGTTTAAACTTCGAATTACGATTTTTTAAACATTGATTACAATAAATTATGAAACAATATTTTAAGCACTTAGGTGCTGATTTACCAGCCAGTTTGGTTGTATTTTTAGTTGCACTCCCGCTTTGTTTGGGAATAGGATTAGCATCCACAACCGTTGAAGGAGTTGATGGAATGCCTAACATTTTTTCAGGACTTATAGCAGGAATTGTTGGCGGTATCATTGTTGGGGCTTTAAGTGGCAGTAGGATTGGTGTTTCTGGACCAGCTGCAGGATTAATCACAATTGTAACAGCTGCAATTGTAACACTTGGAAGCTTTCAAGCTTTTTTAGTTGCCGTAGTAATCGGAGGAATTTTTCAGATAATTGCTGGATATGCGAAATTGGGAATCTTAGGTAACTACTTCCCTTCATCTGTTATTAAAGGAATGCTTGCCGGGATTGGAATCACACTTATTCAGAAACAAATTCCACATGCACTAGGGTGTGATAAGGACTTTTTTGGAGACTTGTCATTTTGGCAGATGGATGGTGAAAATACATATACTGAAATCGGTAAAGCAGCCATGGGACCTGAAATGGGGGCTGTCATTATCACACTTGTATCTTTAGCGATTCTAATACTATTTAATCGTCCATTCATGAAGAAGATTGCTCTTTTCAAAATTCTCCCTGGAGCTCTATTTGTAGTACTTATTGGAGTGTTTTTGAATCTTATATTTCAAAACTCATTTCCCTCGCTTACTCTTGGTTCAACACATTTAGTAGAATTACCCATTGCTCATTCTATACAAGAATTTACAAGCTTCTTTACGTTTCCTGATTTTAGCTACTTGACTGATTTTAATGTATACATTATTGGAGGAACAATTGCATTGGTTGGAAGTTTAGAGACACTTTTAAGTGTTGAAGCAACAGACAACCTCGATCCAAATAAGCATCATACACCGACAAATCGCGAGTTAAAAGCTCAAGGAGTTGGAAACATTGTATCGGGTATGATTGGAGGGCTTCCAATAACACAAGTAATCGTTCGTAGCTCTGCAAATGCAAATGCAGGAGGTAGATCTAAGGTATCTGCAATTGTACATGGTTTTTTGCTATTACTTTGTCTAATTTTTATTCCTCGACTTATTAATCACATTCCACTTTCAGCGTTAGCAGCAATTCTAATCATGGTGGGGTATAAATTGACACGAATTGGACTGTTTAAAAAGATGTATCGTGATGGATGGGAGCAATTCATTCCATTTGTAGCTACCGTTCTGGGGGTTGTTTTATCAAACCTACTTATGGGAATTGGTATCGGAATTGTTTTTGCAATCTTCTTTATTCTTAGACGAAATTTCCGTCACAATTATTCAATCACTACAGAAGAAAAAGGTGAGAAAACTCTAATTAAGATGACCCTTGCTGAAGAAGTAACCTTCTTAAATAAAGCAAGTATCGTTCAATACTTCTATGATGCTCCCGAAAACGTAACAATGATTATTGATGGAACGGATTGTAAATCCATTAATCATGATGTCCTTGAATCTATTCAAGACTTCAAAGATTTTGGTGCTCCGGAAAAAAACATTGAACTTACGGTTATTGATATTCCAAGTATTAAATTGAATTAATGGAACATAAAAACGAATGAGCGGAGCTTACGGTAATATGCTGAATTCTCATTAAAAAAGATTATTCTACCCCATCCATACAATGAATAGTAAGAGAACGAATTAAAGTATCTATAAATACATTTAAAACAACAAATTATGAACATTGAACAAATCATCACTCGATTAAAAGAAGGAAATGAGCGCTTCGTAGCAGATAAGCTCGATGGAAAACTTCAAGATTCGGAACGTAGAACCGTACTAACAAATGGCCAAGAACCACATACAATTGTTTTGAGTTGTGCAGATAGTCGTGTTGTCCCAGAATTAGCTTTCGATGCAGGTCTTGGAGAACTTTTTGTTCTTCGTGTGGCAGGAAACGTAGCAAACACATCATCCCTAGCTAGTATTGAGTATGCAGTGGCACATTGTCATTCGAAAGTAATTGTCGTTCTCGGACATCAAAGTTGCGGTGCTGTTACGGCTGCTGCCGCTGGAGGGGACAACGGTCACAATTTAAACCATTTGCTATCACACATTGCACCTGCCTTAGCAGCATCCCCTGAAGGATCAGAGATCAATGAAATTGTGAAAACAAATGCTCGCTTAAACGCAGATGAATTAATTTCTCGATCTTCAATTGTTCGAAACGCAGTGGAAAACGGAACTGTAAAGATCGTTTCTGCATATTACAATCTGGATTCAGGAAAGGTTGACTTTCTTTAAAATACTATCAAACAAGATTATCGAAGCTCTCATCATATTGATGGGAGCTTTCTTATTTCAAATAATATCTTTGTCACCTATAAATATGTTCATATGGCACTTATCAAGGAATGCAGAGGTAATACTCCTCAACATGGAAAAGATTGTTGGTTTGCAGAAAATGCAACGATTGTTGGAGATGTAAAAATGGGAGAGCAATGTTCTGTTTGGTTCAGCGCTGTTATCCGTGGAGATGTAAATACAATAACAATGGGTAATAAAGTTAATATCCAAGATGGTGCAGTAATTCATGCTACATTCGAAAAAACAAAAACAACTCTTGGAAACAATGTTTCAGTTGGGCATAACGCATTAGTCCACGGATGTACAGTTGAAGACAACGTTTTGATCGGGATGGGGTCTATCGTAATGGATAACTGCTATATCGAGTCAGGATCCATTATTGCAGCTGGAGCAGTTTTGAAAGAAGGAACGCGCGTTGAAGCAGGCAGTATATATGCTGGTGTTCCTGCTAAAAAAGTAAAGGACATTTCTCCTGACCTGTTTGAAGGTGAAGTGATGCGAATTGCGAATAATTATGTTAAATATTCTAGTTGGTTTAAGGATTAGAAACAATCCACTATAAAAGTGAATGGAATATCCTTTTTAAATAAGAGAAATTAAAAAAATCCGATAATTTCTACTTTGATATTTATAGTTTTGCAGCATGATACGCCTCCTACTGTGCCTTATTTGTGTCAATATGGGCCATACAATGCTTGCTCAACACCCTCCATACTTTGTTCTTGGGAGTAAAGACTTTGCAAATACTGATATTTACTCTTTATATTACGATGAACCTGCCTCACTCTTGTATACAGCAACCGATAATGGTATGTTTTTCTATCACGGTGATGCATTTGTATCAATTAAAGCAGATCCTAAACAAAAAGGAAACTCTTTGCTTGATATTCAAAAAGGGAATGATCTGATCTATTGCAAAAACCTTAGAGGTCAACTTTTTTGTGTCAATGAAAAAAACAGGCTTGAACTCGTCTATGAACTCCCTTCTGATCAAGTCGGCTTATATTTTTGGTACTACGTAACTCAAGATACATTATGGATTATAACAAACAACTCAATATCTTCTTTTCCCATATATGGTAAGGAAATTGCAATCAATAAAGAAACCAAGTATCTGCAATTTTTTTTTAAAAATGGAGGGTCAATAGACAATTGCTCACCTATGAGTTTTGGTTCCCGACTATCAACACCTTCAGCTGAAGAGTATATTGATATTCGGGAAGGTCAAGTAACTATTGAGGTAAGTCCTTTTAAACATCAAGGGCGAGACTATTTCGAAATCAACAATAAATTATACTCAACGAATATAAATGGTGATCTTTACGATCATAAAATAGGTAAGGTAATCTCAAATTATCAGTATAACGAATCTTTTAAGGTTCTTAATGACAATCTAGTAATTGGAAGGTGTCAAACTAAAGGCGTCCATTTCTTAACGCCAGAGGGAATCATAAATCAACCATTAAGCTTCAAAGAAAAATTCATTTCAGCGGTAACACAGTCATCAAACGGAACTATTTTTCTTGGAACCTTTAATAATGGTGTACTTGTAATACCCAATCTTGATTTAAAAGAAACCAGTATTTCTGGAGAACTACTAACAAGTGTAGCAGAAAATCAAGGTCGTTTATTTGTATCCACTCGATCAGGCAAAGTTCTAGAAATGACTGAATGTGAAACAAAACTACTCTACCAAAGCAGAGAAAATTTTGATAAATTATGTTTCTCACCAATAAAAATAGGAGAAATCCCGAATAATCCAGAGATACTTCACTCCCCATCGAAAAGCATAACAAATCCTAAAGATATATGGAAGATTAATGATGATTCAATAATCCTAGCCCTATACAATCGCCTAACTTTGCTTCACAACAACAATCTTCATAAACTTCCAAAATATAGTTCGGGTAATGCTTTTATTAAAAATATTGTTCGCGGACTTCGGTTTCAATCAGTAGCATATTCCAAAACTGAAGACCAGATATATTATGGAAATAATAAGGGGTTTTTTCAACGGGATTACTTAACTGGTAAAACCATTGAAATCAAACACAAAGGAAGGTCCATCTTAGTGAATGACATTTATTGCCAAGACGCAAATACTTGGGTAGCTACTCATGGAATGGGTTTACTACTTTTAAAAAACGGGAAAGTTCAACGTTCATGGAATAAATCTAGTTCATTAAAAGAGGCGAATATACTAAAGCTGAAAATGCATAATAAGCAGCTATTTGCCCTCACAATGTCTGGATTAGCAGCTTTAAACAATACCTCATTTTCTTATTTAGGAATTGCACAGGGTGTTATTAACTCTTCTATAACAGATTTTGAACTCAGTGACAACAACCTAACATTAATGTACACATCTTCTGTCCTACAAATACCCATTAACGATCAATTCGACAAGAAGAAATACAAAACGGGAAAACTCTACCTTGATTCAGTTACTGTCAACAATAAAAGAATTCAAACTGAAAAACAAGCACAATTCAATTATGAAGAAAATACTTTTACCTTCTATTATGAGTTCAGGGCGATCGAAACTCGGAAGGAGTCTAAAATATATTATAAACTATCTTCACTCAACGATGATTGGACTTTACTTCAGAATCCTGACCAAGGGAAGATCGTATTTAACGCCCTCTCAGATGGTCAATATTCGTTTCAAATGAAAGTTGAATACCACGATAAAACAAGCTATTCCACAATATATGATTTTACCGTAGACAAACCTTTTTGGCGTAAATGGTGGTTTGTTACCTGCTGCATTATTTTCGCTTTAATGTTTATTTCAATTTACTACAGATGGCGCTTAACTAATCAGCGAAAAAAGCTAGAGGCAATTAATCAAGTAAGCGCCTCAAAAATTACAGCAATTCAATCTCAAATGAATCCTCATTTTATATTCAATGCTCTTAATTCTATCCAAGCATTGGTATTGAAAGGTGATACGGACAATTCATATAGTTTTATTAATAAATTCTCTCACTTAATGCGGAGGACACTAACCAATTCAGAAAAATCAAGTATCTCATTAGATCAAGAAATTGAGATTCTGGAAACATACCTTGAATTGGAGAAACTCAGGTTTCGTCAAGATTTTTCTTATTCAATTAAAAACACTCTTGATGAAGAAGTTGATATTCCTCCTATGCTAATACAACCATTTGTAGAAAATGCAATTATTCATGGATTACTTCCTAAAGAGGGTACAAAAGAATTAAAAATCAAGTTTGAAAAATTAAACAATTCATTAGTTTGCTCCGTAATTGATAACGGTATAGGTAGAGAAAAAGCAAAAGAAATCTCTAAAAGAAGAAGAGATAATCATAATAGTTTTGCAACAAATAGTATTGAAAACAGATTAGATCTTCTGAAACAAAAATATGGGAACAATTTAGGTTATTCATTCAAAGATCGATTATCAGATACAAACGACGTAATCGGAACAGAACTTATTGTTGTCATCCCTTTATTCTACAACAATGACAAATAAAATATACCATTCACAAAGATTTTTGTCAAATCTGATATTAATTTGTGTTTTTCGTAATCTATGAGAGCTGTATTGATTGATGACGAAATTGCTTCGCGTGAAGTACTTGAAAACTTAATACTTAGGTTTGCTCCAGATGTTAATATTGTTGGACAAGCAAGTAATCTATTAAATGGAGTAGACCTAATCAGAAAACACAAACCAAATGTTGTTTTTCTTGATGTTCAAATGCCAAATTATTATGGCTATGAAATCAATATCTTTTTTGAAGAAATCGATTTTCAAATCATTTTCACTACGGCTTTTGACGAATATGCAGTCCGCGCCTTTGAATTGGCAGCACTTGATTACTTATTAAAACCAATAGAAATCGAACGTTTTCAAAAAGCAATTTCTCGACTACGAAAAAATGATAGTACTTTACGCGCAAAGAAGAAAATACAGCTATTCCAACAAAATTATCGTGAAGAATTTCCATCCAAAATCACTTTACTAGATAAAGGGTTCCATCTCTCGGTCGACATAAATGAAATTGTTGCAATAGAAGGTCAGTCTGCATATTCCAAAGTATACTTGTTAAATGGTAAATCATATACACAGAGTAAAAACCTAAAGCAAATGGGGAATTTACTTTGCGATCATCCAAACTTCTATCGTTCACATAAATCATGGTTAATTAACAAGCAACATCTAGTTGACTTTTCCAAATCAAAGCAGACAGCTCGAATGATCACCAGACTCGAAGCCAAAATATCAAGAGACAAAATGGAAAAGTTTGTTGCTTGGACGCAACAATAAAAAATGGGATTCAACCTTAACTGAATCCCATTTTTAAATTAATGACACAAACTTATTTACCTATACATGTAGGAGAAACTGGTAAGAAGTATACATGTTTACCAATTTTAATTTTGTCAGAGAATCCATCTGGAGTTTTCTCAAAATAAACATATCTCTTTACTTGCATAAAAACACCGTCATTTCGTTCATATACAATATTAGCATTCATTCCTTTAGAGATAATTTGCTTTGTTGGATAACTATTATCATAATTCATTGTCCAATCACGGTCATTCAATACAACTTGATACACTTTTGCAACATCATTAAATTGAAATTCAAAAGCTTCCTTAACATCTTTAATTAACTTCTCATCTGTCATCCCTGCTTTACCACATCTACAATTTAGGTTCTGTAAATTATATGCTGATTCCGTTACCTTTAGAGATATTTCACCAGATGCTAATGCTTCCGTTTTAATCACTCCATCTCCATTTACTCCAAAAATCTCAACTTTCATTGTTACAGATGCTCCTGGTGTTAGCTTATCTTTAACTCTAGATAAAAGAATTCGATAAGCATCCTCTTGTAAGGTATAATTGTCAAAGTATTTACCTGGAGCCGCATTCATTGAAATTCCAACTGAATAGTTTTGACTATCATAGAAGGATTTTGCACTGGCCATTCTTGCATAATATTGAGCAAGTTCTTCACGTAAATCTTGGGTAGTAATGGAAACATCACCAATTGTATATTTAATCTCAAGATTACTGCAATCGGTACAACCAGAATCAAAAGGCTTACCTAAATATGCTCTAAAGCCAAATGGTTTAGTGGTTCCAATAGCTCTTTCCGTAATAGAACTACTTTCACTATCTCTAGAAGAAGAAGAGTTATATTGAATTGATTTCTCGTAAAAAACTATTTCTCCTGCGTGAGAATTGTGCCATTCGTTAAGTTCATTTAAACTCTTTTCTTCCTTTTTAGATGGTTCTTTCTTCTGTGAAGAACTTAATTTGTCTTTTAACCGACCTCTTAATTTTTGTGCATTTACATCATTTCCAACACCTGTTAGCAATAATACCGATAATAATAAGGTTATCCTTTTCATAAAAATTTGTTTGTTTTGACAACAAATCTCTAGCAGTTCACATGATTTTTCAACGAAATTTTGCGAATTGAATGAATCTTTTACGAATTGAAGTCCTCTCTCAAATCCTAAAAAAATAATACCGTTAGTAAAATTAATCGTTGAAAAATAGAATCATTCGTTTTACCATTTTAAGAGTTACATACAGCCTTGTTTATTTTGCTTATCCATCGTCAAAAGAATCAATTACATTCACTTAATATAAAGATTCACTAGCTTTCTTTATAAAAGATGTATAGAGAAAAAACTCTATTAATACATAAATACTCTAAAACTTAAAAAAGAGGAAAATAAACCACTATTGGGTAAATCACTATCTTTAGTTCAGAATAAATTTTACAAAAAACATCCTTAGGTTATTTAATATTGAAAACTCTCCTCTACTAAATAGATGTAATAAAACCATCGATATACATGAACTTACCCGTTATTGATTTGCATTGTGATCTTCTTGCACACATGTTAAAAACACCCAATCCAGATCCTTTCAAACAAGATGGTATTGGTTGCTCCTTTCCTGATCTAGTTAAAGGAAATGTAAAACTACAAGTGATGGCCATTTTTACAGCTACCCAAAAAGGAAGTACAGCATTGGCAATCCGACAAAGCGAAATATTTGCATCTTTTCTCACCAAATATCCAGATCACTGCACCTTGGTTCATGATACATCTACTTTGAGTGCAATTTCAACTTCTTCCAAATTAGGAATGATCGCTGCTATTGAAAATGCCTCAGGATTTTGTGAAGAAGATGAACCTTTAGAAGATGGATTTCAACGATTGGAACAAATCATCAATAACGCAACTCGAATCTTGTATATTGGTTTTACTCATCACGCAGAAAATCGATTTGGAGGAGGAAATAACAGTAAAGTAGGGTTAAAAAAAGATGGAGAAAAATTGCTGCAATATTTAAACGGGAAAAAGATCGCTGTTGATTTTTCGCATACCAGTGATGCTTTGGCTCACGACATTCTTGATTACCTCTCTACACATAATTTAAAAATCCCGATCTTAGCTAGTCATTCTAATTATAGGAAGGTCTTCAATCATGTTCGTAATCTACCGGATGACATTGCTGAAAAAATCATTGAACGCGGGGGAATTATTGGGGTCAACTTTCTTAGAGCATTTGTGAATAACGAAGATCCTAATGCCCTTTACGATCACATAAATTATGGTATTCAACTAGGAGGGGGCAACTCCATTTGTTTTGGAGCAGATTACTTTAGCACTGATAGTCACCCAGATCGATCAAGAATCCCATTTTATTTTAAAGAACATGAAAATGCAAGTCACTACCCCTCTATTATTCAACAAATATCAGAGCAAGTATCTCCAAATTCTATTGAGAAAATCAGCTATAGCAACGTGATGGACTACCTAACAAAACTTTGGAATTAACCTTTAACTCAAAATATAACCGTGCTAAATAAAACAAGAAAAATGTTCTAATATCAATCAAAGATTCAATTGAATCCAATCAAAGAGATTCACCCCGTGAGTCTATGTTAACATTACCAATTTTAAACATGAAATACTTAAAAGCTACGTATTACATAGATTTTGAAAGTGAGACAATTCAAAACCTTGTTTCCTCATTAAAAAACGAAGTAATCTCAGATAAAGAAAAAACGATTGCTCTATATTTAATGGTTCGTGATAATTGGAAATATGATCCTTATAGTATAAGTCTAACTGAAGACAACTATAAAGCAAGTAATATCGCTATGAAATCAACCGGAAACTGCATCGAAAAATCAATCCTATTAATAGCCTGCTTAAGAGCATTAGAAATTCCTGCAAGACTCCACCTAGGGAAAGTGAAAAATCATATTGCAGTGGAGAGATTAACAGAAAAATTTGGCTCAAATGAACTGACACCTCATGGAATGGTTAATGTTTTACTAAATAACAACTGGCTTAAAATATCACCTGCATTCAACGCATCATTATGTGCAAAGTTAAATGTTGAGCCATTAGAGTTTGATGGAGAAACTAACTCCTTTTTACAGAAATTCAATTCCAATGGGCAACTTTTCATGGAGTATTTAGATGATTACGGCCATTTTGAAGATGTTCCATTAGCTTTTATGAAAAAAAACATAAAAGAACACTATCCACATATCTTTGATACAGATGAGGACATTACTGAATTTAAGCTATAAAATTCACTCTATCTAAAATAATCTCCCAGACCGATTCATAAGCAAATTTCCTGTTTAATTATTCGCCTCTCCTCTATTTCTTCTTAATAAATTCCACTTGTTTTCTCAATCAATTCTTCTTTCCTCCATACGGATTAGTTGCAAAATAATTCTGAAGATTAAAATTTCTGTCTTCGAATTTTTCAGGAAGAATTTTATAGTGCTGAATACGATCTATTCTGAACGATCGATACTCATTTCTCAAATGGCACCAAGCAATTAAAATCCATTTTTGAAAGGTTGTTATTATTGCATGTGGTTCAATTTTACGAAAAGTTATATTAGTGTCATTTGCTTTACGATAATTAATTTCAATAAAATTAAAATTTGTGATCGCAAGTTGAATATCAGAAAGCGCGTTACTTACAAGGCTTTCTTCCTGATAATTAAACACATGAATCTTACCATCCAAAATCTCCCCCTTTGTCTGAATTGAATCTCGAAACACTGATTTTATTTTTATCATTGCATCTTCAAACTCTTTCAGAAAAGAGGTGTCCTGAGACTGTCTAATTAAATTCTCAGCCGTAATTAATGCATTGGCTTGTTGTTCAGTAAATTGAACTGGTGCTACAGAATAGCCATCCATAAGAGAATACCCCTTTCCTTCAATAGGAACAACTGGCACCCCAGATTCTTCTAACTTTCGAATATCTCTATAAATAGTTCTAATACTTACATCAAACTTCTCTGCCAACTCCGTAGCCGTGATCAAGCGTTTAGACTTGAGTAATGTTAAGATCGATATGAGTCTTGAGAGTTGAGTCATTATTTGAAATAAACAAATTTAGATTGCTTCATAAACCCGATAATTACATCACGCGACAAACAATCATTGATTCTATAAAAGAGGCAGTTATCATAACAATCATTTACATATGTTCAAAAATAGGCAAACAAAGTGTCAGATTATGTCAGGGGTGTTAAATAAAGTAAAAACACCAATAAATGACTATTCAGAATGAGAACAATTACATTTTATTTAATAGTTAACTTTAGCAAAAAAAGGAAGTAAATTATGACTGAAAATAGGATGATAAAAGCTTTAATGTCAGAGTATCATAAATCAACAATTGATTTAAAGCAATTACTTTCCAGAATTTCTGAAGATGACTTTCTAAAAATTTATGACTATCAAACAAAAGATCCAGACTGTAAATCTATACAAACAATCATTACTCACATTGTTCAATCTGGCTATACTTATATCAACTATATAAATACCATTAGTAAAATTGAATGGAGAGAATATAAAAGCACTATTGCTAACACTTCAATTGGAATTATTGAAATTAATAAGATGCTTAATTATACAGAAGTTTCTTTACAAAGTATTCTACATTTTGAAAATACCGAAATTAAACTCTGGAAGTTTGAAACTAGATGGAATGTGAGTTATGATTTTGAACAGTTAATGGAGCATGCAATCGTCCATGTACTAAGACATCGGAGACAAATTGAATCATTTCTAGAAAAGTAAATGTTGTAATATCGAATTGGTAAAACATAGTCTTTTTCAACTTCGACATTAATCTAGAATTGATTCTTTTCAAAATCATCTCTTCTTTTTATTAACTTCAAGAAAATTAACTATTCATAACAAAGAATTTAATACCGTTGCTAAATGATTTGAAGTTATAATTTTGCATCCCAAACCTATTTAATAATTAAAAATAAACCTTAACCTATGAAAAAAATAACTACACTTTTTGCAATAGCAATCTGTCTATTAAGTTGTAAGTCCGAAAATCATGTTTACTCAGAACACCAAGAATTATCTCCAGCTGTAGAGTGGTTAAAAAAGGACTCTAGAGAATTTAAGGTTCCTATTAAAGACAACAGTATACCCTACAATTTCACTTTAGCTTTTAGATATGCGGAAGGATATCAATACCCTACTGCAAATGTTAAAGTCACGGAAACAAGTCCAAGCGGAATTGAGACTGTAAAGGAATATGAACTAAAAGTAAGAGATGAAAATGATGACTATATTGGTGAGGCAGGCTTCGACATCTGGGATAGTGAACATTTAGTAGAACCAAACAAAAAATACAGTGAGACAGGAACTTACACATATGTAATTGAACAAAACACTCCTGTTGATCCTTTAAATTTCGCAATGGAAATTGGAATTGTTTTAGACAAAAAATAGCTCTCGTATACTGTTTTGGCACAAGAAATGTATAACTAGTATAAAACATGTACCATGAAGTTACTCAACTTACTTATTCTCATCATAGGATTATCTTCCTCTGCTTTTGCACAAAAAAAGCAATTCAAACCTAAAAAGGGAATGAAGCAAATTACTCCAATTGAAATGTCTATAGATGTTGAGATTGGTCAAAAATTGTACTACAGTGGTGATGTTCATTCTTCTGTTGGGAAAGGAATGTCCGTTCGGTCTAAAAACGATTCAGTAATTCAACTGAAAGACACTCATTTCGCTTATAAAAACCGTAAAAAATCTAAACTTCCTGGGGGCGATTCAGGCACCAAAACATTTATATTTGAAGCAATATCCGTTGGTAAATCAATTATTGTTATAGAAGAAAACTTTAGAGGAGATTTAGTAAATAAATATAATGTCGAAATTACCGTAAGAGGTAAAAATGAGGGTAAACTAAAAATCATTACCGACAAAAAACTAAAAGAAGAAAAAGATACTATTCAATTAATTCCTTTCAAGACAAAAGAAACAATTCAACTTGGACAAAAACTAAAATATACAGGAAGAGTACATGGATCTGTGGGTTCAGGAGTTAACGTATGGGAAGAAAATAACGGAGTACTAAAATTAATTGATTCTCAATTTCAATACGATCATCCTCAAGTTAAAGGAATGTCTGGAGGAGATGCTGGAACGAAAACTTTTGTTTTTGAACCAATAAAGTTAGGTCAATCAACCATAACAATTCAAGAGACCTATCGTGGTGAAATTAAAAATGAGTTCAAGATTATAGTCTACGTAGTAGATAAAAAATAAATATTGATTAAACCTTTTATCATTTTACCAATCTAAAGAGTAGAAACTACTCTTATGACAAAACTACATACGTTAATTCTTGCAACGCTATTATCGATAGGAACAACATTTTCTCAACAAACTGTTGGACTATTTCTTAATACTCCCGAAGCGCTTGATGGTTACACTATATTCGGGCCTCAAGATAGTTACAATACATATCTAATTAATAACTGTGGTGAAAAAGTTCACAGTTGGACAAGTCAGTATTTACCTGGTTTATCTTCCTACTTATTAGAAAATGGTACGCTTCTTCGTACAGGGCGTGTTATGGGTATGGGAGGAGGAAGTGGTATTGTGGAAATGCTTGATTGGAACAGCAATGTAATTTGGAGTCATTCAGTTTCAGCAACCCACGGGAGGCAACATCATGACATTGAACTTTTACCCAATGGAAACATTCTACTGATTGTTTGGGATAAACGGATGCAAGCAGAAGTTGAACAAGCTGGAAGTTCTACCCCTAATCCATACATAAACTCTGAGCAAATCATTGAAATACAACCAGACATTACCAATGGGGGAGCAACAGTTGTTTGGGAGTGGAAAGCTTGGGATCACCTAGTACAAGATGCAGATTCCAGTAAAAATGACTTTGGAGTCATCGCAGATTCCCCAGAACGAATTGATATTAATTTTTTGAATCACAACAGTACGGATTGGCTTCATTTTAATGGAATTGATTACAATTCCGAATTTGATCAAATCATTTTAAGTGTACATAACTTTAGCGAATTCTGGATTATTGATCATTCTACAACAATCAATGAGTCTTCAGGTTCAACCGGAGGGACTTTTGGTCAAGGTGGAGATATTCTATATCGATGGGGAAATCCTCGAGCTTATGATCAAGGTGGATTTCAAGATCAAAAATTATATCTCCAACATCATACACATTGGATTCCAAACGGTTTTCCTGATGAAGGAAAAATAATTTTATTCAATAATCAAGTTGGATCTAACCCAAACTATTCAACCGTTAATATCTTAGAATTACCTATTGATCAAAATGGCTTTTATACATATACAGGAGGAAGTTATGGCCCTACAGATTTTGACTGGACTTATCAAGCCTCCGTTCCAGAGGATTTCTACTCAAATATAATTTCAGGAGCAGAACGTCTTGAGAATGGAAACACCTTGATATGCGAAGGAGTTGGAGGACGTTTTTTTGAAATCGACACCAATGGAACAACAGTTTGGGAGTATGTTAACCCCGTTAATGATCTCGGTACAATTGCTCAAAATACCGTTCCAACATCCAACAATGTATTTAGATGCTCCCGATATACACCTGATTATCCAGGTCTGTCGAACGAGATATTAACACCTCAAGGATATATAGAAACAGGGTCAACCTTTACCTGTGATTTATACCCAAATACGACAAGCTTAGAAAACCTTTATCAAGAAAAAATTAATTGTTTTCCAAACCCAACTTCTGGTCAATTAACCATTCAAAGTATTAAGTTTTCACAAAATACAACTTTCACAATTGTCAACCTCCTAGGAGAAAATATTACGGTTCCCTTTTCAATTCCTAATCCGCAAAAAAGAGTCCTTGATCTAAGCAAATTGGAAAATAGTGTCTATTTTATTGAATTAGACAATGGCTTCGAACATAAAATAGTCAAAGTAACCGTTAACAAATAACTTTTGAAAAAATCGACGAATTATGAAACCTATTTTATCCATTGCATTCGTAACTATAACGTTGTTTTCAGCTGCACAATGTGATCCAATCCCTATTTTTGCAAATGACACAACACATGCAGTTTGTTTTGAAGAAGTTGCAAATACTAGACGTATTTACACCAACAATATTCCTGATCATGCTTATGGCCCTTTTGCTGGACCAAATAACATTCAAGGACAGGATTTTGAATACAATATGTGCTTGTACCCGACTTTAAACTCTGTTTCTACACCTTTAACGGAAGATACAACCTCTCAGGGATGTGGTGGAGGAATTGTATTTGGAATCTCACACCAAGGAGTACTATACTCCCCATTTGCAAGGCTATATTGGGTAAACCCGAATACACAACAGGAAAATTTAGATTTCGAAATCGAAGCCGAGTATACACTTACAATGGATTTAAATGGAGGACATGTAAACAACTTGAGCCGCTATCACTACCATAATGTTCCAATTGACTATTTAACAAATGATTTAGGGATCGATGGCAATTCCCATTCCCCACTATTAGGATATGCCGCCGATGGTTTTCCAATCTATTACAAGTACTTGTATACCGATCCTATGGATGCCTTCAGTGGAATAACGGGATTTCAAAGTGACTATGAATTGTTAGTAGGTACTCGCCCTGGCGACGGAATCACAGCTCCTAATGGGGTATATGACGGAACATACATTCAAGATTATCAACAGATTCCTAATCAATCGGAATTAGATGAATGTGGTGGGAGGTATGGAGTAACTCCTGAATATCCGGATGGCACATATTACTATGTTCTTACTGACAACTGGCCATACATTCCTCGCTGTTTAAAAGGTCTATTTATCGATAACTCTTTTAAAATTGGACCTAATTGTCCAGCTTCAACAGCTACTTTAGATTGCTCAACCGAATCCACAATGAAAATTGAAATTTTAAAGGATGAAATTGGTTTGAATTTTTTTCCAAACCCTACTCAGAATATATTACAGGTAGAAGTTAAAGAGCAATACAAGGAAAGAATCACTGCAATTAGTATCTACAATACTAAAGGAAAACAGGCTGTTTTAGCAGGAAGCTACAAAGAAAGCATAGATGTAACACATCTCGTATCAGGTATCTATTTTGTACAAATCAACTTTGGGGACGATCAAGTAACAAAGAAATTAATCATTAAATAAATGACATTCTTCTCTCTAATAGCACTAATATCGATGCTTCATGTAGGTCAACTAGCTCAGTACAACTATTCAATTGTAAACGAAAAGGTACAACTTAAAATAACTCTTGAGTATTCCGAAATGAAACAAATGCAATTAGATAATTCTTGCGACCCCAATACTATGACAGCACTTTGTATTTCAAATTACATAATCAAAAATTCACTTATGAAAATCAACGATCAACCTGTCAATTTTGAGCTTATGGATTCTTTTATATCTAATAATCATTTAATCATCACATTACACTCGCAAAATACCTATAAAACAATCACATCGATAGACATAGAACAAGCAACGTTTTATGAATTCTTCGAAGAATATCGAAATCGTGTGTCTCTTAACTTAGACAAGTTCAAAGGTTCATATATGCTAACTAAAAATAAGAATAGCATAAAACTTAATGAATAACAATCTCGTTCAATTATCCCCTTTAAAATAAAATTGATTTTCTTCTTCAATCGTAACTCTCACGTTATTGTTTATATTATCCGCATTAGGAACTAAATATAAAATCCCCTACAAATAGTAAAGCTATTCAGATGCCAATTGAGAATATACCAGAAATCTATATTAAAGATAAAAACCAAAATCCTGATTTATTCGTTTATGATTTAAAAATGACCAATGATGTTGTCAAAAGCAAAGTCAATTTGGGTATGAATATGTTTAGTTTCTTACAAATTGGGAAAAAACAGGTTCATTTCGCTAGCGCATCCATTACTGTTGACAAAGATCAATCTTTACTCCTTAAAAGAGGTAACTGGTTATGGACAGAGCTTCTTGATTCAGAAGCCGATTACTTTTGCAAACTGTTATTCTTTTCAGAAAACAAACTCAAAGATTTTTTGGAAAAGCATACAGAATCTCTTCTGGTAAAAACAGACATAAAGCCATATTTTACAATACATAATGATCAATATATTCGTTCATACTTGGCTTCACTTTCAACAATTATTGAGACCCCAACAACCTTTATAGAGAACTTACTCTCTGTTAAATTTGAAGAACTAATGCTTTATCTTCTACAGAAATATGGAGATAATTTTGAAATTTATCTTCGATCTCTAATCCAAAAAGAAACATCTCCTTTTAAAAAGATTATTGAGGACAATACTCATTCCAATCTAAAACTTGAAGAACTCGCCTTTTTATGCAATATGAGTCTATCAACTTTTAAACGACGCTTCGTTGGCGAATACAAAATACCACCTGGAAAATGGCTACAAGATAAACGCCTCCAAAACGCAAAGAAAATTCTATCACAAGGTAATCTAACCCCATCTGATATCTATCTAGATTTTGGATATAACAGTCTTTCAAATTTTAGCATTGCATTTAAAAACAAATTTGGTTTTAGTCCAAAAGAAACCCTCAAAAAGTAAAACGAGTTAGTTTCTTCAAAATTGACCTCTTTTCATAAGTTCTTGAACTGTTTTAATAAATCAACTATATGCCTCTCAAAGTACATTTGTTAAAAACAGTAAATTATGAATATTACATTAGCTCAAGCTGAAAAAATTATATCATCAGCAAAAGAAAAATCAATTGAAATCAACACAAAAATGAATATTGCCATTGTCGATTCTGGAGCACACCTCGTTGCATTTAGTAGAATGGACGGTGCCTGGCTCGGATCACTAGACATTGCAATCAAAAAAGCGAAAACAGCTCGACACTTTGACATGAATACAGGAATCATTGGAGAACTATCTCAACCTGGATCCCCATTATACAATATTGAACATTCAAATAATGGACTGATTACTTTTCCAGGAGGTGTCCCAATAAAAAATGCATCTGGTGAAATTATTGGAGCAATTGGAGTAAGTGGAAGTTCAGTTGAAAACGATCACATAGTAGCAGAAACTGGAGCGTTATCAATATAGTTTTTAACCTTAATCATAAGTCGATATTTGAAAAAAGGATAACCAGAAATCGTTATCCTTTTTTCATTTTCAACGAACGTAAAAAACAATTACAGTTAACGAACTGTTCATTGGGCATAATTCAATTGGAAAGAAAACCGCTATCAAATTGTATCTTGCAAGAGATATTTAGTGCTCGATGAAAGATTTTTTACTGATTACTCCCCCATTCACACAACTCAACACGCCTTATCCAGCAACGGCTTACCTAAAAGGTTTTTTGAATACAAAAGGGTTTAGCTCTTATCAAATGGATTTAGGGATTGAAGTAATTCTTGAGCTTTTCACATCTAAACGACTTGGCTTCATCTTTGAAACAGCCTTTGAAAATGGTTACATTCAATCAGCAAATTCACAACGAATTCATTCATTAAGAAATGAGTATATTCAATCAATTGATTCCGTAATACTATTCCTACAAGGTAAAAATCCAACATTAGCTCGGCAAATATGCACTATGAATTTTCTTCCGCAAGCTTCTCGATTTGAAGAGCTCGCAGAATTGGAGTGGGCATTTGGATCTATGGGAATTCAAGATCAAGCAAAACATCTTGCCACACTATATCTTGAAGACATTTCTGATTTTATAACGGAATGTATCGATGAAAATTTTGGGTTCAGTCAATATGCGGAAAGGCTTGGGAGAAGTGCAAGTAACTTTAATGAAATCTATGAGCAGCTGGAGGAGGACTTAAATTATATTGACTCCATTTCACTACAACTTCTCGAATTAACAATTCAGGAATATCACCCGAAATTAGTTTGTCTTTCTGTACCATTTCCAGGAAATCTATTCAGTGCATTTCGGTGCGCCCAATACATTAAAGAAAAGCATCCGAGTATAAAAATAGCAATGGGTGGAGGATTTCCAAATACAGAACTAAGATCACTAACAGAACCTCGCGTTTTTGATTTCTTTGATTTTATCTCACTCGATGATGGAGAACTTCCCATAGAACTCATCTACAAATCACTTAGTTCTTTCAATGAAAGTTTCAACTTCAAGCGAACCTATATTCGTGAAAATGGAGTTGTAATCTATAAAAACAATTCTCAAGTAAATGACTACCGTCAATCAGAATTAGGAACTCCTGACTACTCCGACCTTATGCTGGATCGATACATCTCAGTAATTGGCGTTGCTAATCCCATGCATAGTTTATGGAGTGACGGAAGATGGAACAAACTTACGATGGCACATGGTTGTTATTGGGGAAAATGTACTTTTTGCGATATTTCCCTTGATTACATTAAACTTTATGAGCCACTAACAGCAACGCTCCTGGTAGATCGAATGGAAGAAATTATTGCCCAAACTGGAGAAACAGGGTTTCACTTCGTAGATGAAGCAGCTCCACCAGCCTTAATGCGCGCATTAGCAATCGAAATTATTCGTCGAAAATTAGTGGTTACTTGGTGGACAAATATACGTTTCGAAAAAAGCTTCACATCAACTCTTTGTACATTACTCAAACACTCTGGATGCATTGCTATTTCCGGTGGACTAGAAGTAGCATCCGATCGGCTATTAAAATTAATTGACAAGGGAGTGTCAGTTGAACAAGTTGCACGTGTAACGCGTAACTTAACTGATTCGGGGATATTAGTCCACTCCTATTTGATGTATGGATATCCAACTCAAACTGTACAAGAGACAATAGACAGTTTAGAAATGGTTCGTCAACTTTTTGAGTTAGGAATTATTCAATCTGGTTTTTGGCACCAATTCGCGCTCACAACTCACAGTCCAATAGGAGAAAGTCCCGATGAATACGGATTAGTTCCTGAATATGACTCTATTTCCTTTGCACACAACGATATCCAATTCAAGGATAAAACAGGAATAAATCATGAAAAATTTAGTTTTGGATTAAAAAAATCGTTATTCAATTTTATGCATGGAATTGGCTTTGATATACCCGTTAATGATTGGTTTGAATTCAAAGTTCCGAAAACAAAAATTAGAGCTGACTTTATCGAATTGGCCATTAATTCTGAACCTTTCCCTGTTGCAAAACCTAGTTCAAAACCTATCTGGTTAGGTGGAACACCATTAATTTCTAATTATTCAGTTACTAAAAAGGGTAAAACGAAAGAAATGACGGAATTAACAATTCACTTAAAAGATGATTGTGTTGAAGTCAGCATGGAAGAATCCAAAGCCAACTGGTTTCTGGATCAAATTAAAACATTATCAATTTACAATACTGATCAACGTACAATTGCTCAATTAAAGATTGATTTCGAAGCCAATTTTGATGATTTTGAGATCTTCTGGTATTCAAAAGCAATTATGACACTCAAAGAAACTGGAATACTCATTATCTAATAAAAAACACTTCTTTAGATAAAAAAGAATCACTTTTACTAACTTACCAATTCACCTAGTTAATATCAGATTCAATTATGACTAATGAAAAAATAGTCAGTTTGGGGATCACTATAGGAGTAGTTCTCGGAACCACTGTCGGAGTAATAACAAATCATCTTCTTTTTTGGCTTAGCACTGGAGTAATAATTGGTTCGGCAATTGGAACCTCCTTAATGAAACACCGAAAAGGCAAAAGAGATAATAATTCAACAAAATAAATGCGTCTTTATTCAAACCGTACGTCTTTAAAATAAAAAATCATGACAACTGAAGCAATCTGGAAAGATTTCGCGAGCCAACTGCTAGGCTTTATTAAGGCCCGAGTACATAGTCCTGAAAATGCCGAAGATATTCTACAAGATGTTTTTATAAAGATTCACCAACAATCAAATCATCTGAATGATAAAACAAAACTAACAAGTTGGATTTATCAAATAACTAGAAATACAATCATCGATTTTTATCGAAAAAAGAAAATCACCTCCTCGGAAAATATCATTTCTGAAATTAGTGAAGAAGTATCCCCTCTAACAGATTTTAAGTTTATTCATTGTTTAATGCCTTTTGTAAAAGAATTACCAAAAAAATATAGAGAAGCATTAGAGAAAACTATATATGGAGAATTCTCTCAAAAAGAATATGCAAAAGAAATAAACCTATCCTATTCTGCTACTAAATCCAGAGTTCAAAGAGCAAGAAAAATGGTCAAAGAATTATTCGTGTCCTGCTGTAATGTTAAAACAGACAGTTATGGAAATGTAATTTCTTCAAGGCATGACAATTGCAACTGTTAATCTTGCGTCCTTTTGAAGGATCTCCGTCTTTAGAAATAGAAAAACAATTAAAACAAATGTTATGAAAAATCAAAAAACATGTTGCAACAATCAAAATGAAAACTGTAACTGTACATGTCAACCAAGCGAACCTCAAAGTTGTTGCTAAAGAAAATGGGCTGTTTTCAATAACAGCCCATTTTTCCATTTGAATACCTTATTTACTTAAAATCGCCAAGGTATTTATCAACTTAGACTAATTAATCTTGGTTATCTAAATTCCAATATGCTGCGGTCTGTCCATATTGAAAATGTATTCCATTCTGTGAGGGATCATTTTTGAATAGATACAAATCGGGATTCTTTTGAAACAACATAATGATATCTGAGCCGCCAAATTTAAACTTCCCAAATTCCTGTCCTTTAATTACTTCTTGTCCAATTTCTAATCTATCTGTATACATATCCACACCCGAAACTTGAGCCATTCCAATTGGTAAAACCGCAATTTTCCCAACAGGAGAACCTGTATCAACAATAATTAGTCCACGGGCCTGTGTAAACTCATACCCATCAATTGCATTGTCAGGAGCATCCCATTGTCCATCGTCTTTCAATTCAACATCCAAAAACACCTTTCCGAGAATCGCCTTTAATTCCAATAATTTACCTCTCACTGGAGTATGGAAACGATGATAATCAAATGGACTTAAAAAATAATGAACAAAAGTTCCTCCGTAAAAATCACTCGCGTATTCGCTTCCATCCAATAATTCAGCAATTGTACCTATTGTATGTGTGTTTTTAAGTGTTAACGATGTACTATTACCATCTGGCCCCAATACATTCCCTTTATCGTCAATTGGATACTCAGCTTTGAAAGTACAATCAGCTGCTGCAACGATTGTCTTATTATTATTCGGCTCAGCAATTGGTCGCAAAGGTGTGATCCCAGTTACTTCATCTGCCTTGTTAAATTCACGATAAAAGAATTGATTAAAAGTTTCCCAATTTTTTTCTCCCTCACTATAAAGTGGAAAGTTATACATTCGATCATGTTTGAACGAGTTTAATGTTTCTTTTGTTAAGGAATCTTTGGAATCTAAGAAATCCCCCCAAGTTCTTACAAATTTCACCAACCAATCAGCAAACTTAGGATACTCTTGAAGCGTTTTATCAGAAGTTTCTCCCTTTTGGTCAACTAGCCAATAAAATTGACAAAGAAGGTCATACACCTTTTGGTTATATCCGTTCTTTTCTCCATTACTTTTCCAAGCATTTGGATACATTGGATCATTTTCTTCATTTGGTATCAATCGTACATACAAATCAAGATAATTCAAATAATTGTCAATCGTGGTTGGCCATCCATTACCTTGAAAGACACGGTTAATCGCACTATATAATTCAGTATTCAGTTGATTTTGGGCTGATGAAACAGCAGTATTTAATGAAAGAACTAGAGCTTTTCTCATTCCTCGATCTTCTTCCAAAAGATCATTCAGTTCCTCTACAACTGGATAATATGAATGTAGACCTTTAACAGATTTGATGACTTCGTCAATCATAATTTAGTGGTTTTAATTTTTTAAATAACTTACAACTCGAATATAGCATAAGCCCTTATTAATAAGACCAGTACAAACACCTAATTACATAGAAGTACAAATACCTGATTACATAAAAGTACAAACACCTGATTACATAGAAGTATAAATACCTGAATCACTAAATGCTGAAAATTTATCACTAATAATAATAATCTTTACATTAATTATTAATCAAAAATCGTTAAAAATGTCGATTTATCACGTACAAAACAAATGGGGAGATTCTCCATTACAAGAAGGCGGAATCTTTGTTTTAGGTTCAAGAAGTAATCAAGAATTAGTGGATATCAATATCAATTCAACTGATGGTGGTAAAACTCTTACTGGAACTATAACCTACAAAGGTGAGGGCCCTATTGGATTTAAAGGGGTACAAGTTGCCGGAAACAATTACAAGGTAGAAAATGAATGGTCTAATACTTGGAACGATGGTGGAAATTGGGTTATTGGAGCCAGAGATGGTCAAAATGTAGTAGCATTAAAAGTAAGTGCTATAGAAAACACCAAAGATTTAAAAGGAGAAGTTACTTATAAAGGAGAAGGACCTATTATTTTCCAAGGTAAGGAAACTGCAGGTAGCCCTTATGAGGTACAAAACCAGTGGGGAGGATCAAATTCTCCATGGAATCCAGGAGGAGTTTTTATTTTAGGCTCACGTGATGAGCAACAACCAATTGCATTAGATATAAAGTCTAATGACGAGGGTCAAACTTTTACTGGTACAATGACTTATGAAGGAGAAGGACCTATTGATTTAGAGGCAACATTCGTTATGGGGAATGTTTACAGCGTGCAAAATAAATGGGGTGGTCCTTGGCATTCAGCTGGATACTTCATTATTGGTGCGAGAGAAAATCAAAGAGCGGTAGCGTTAAACGTTTCTTCTAATGATGAAGGGCAAACTCTTACTGGAAAAATGACTTATAAAGGAGAGGGGCCTATCGAGGTTACTGCATCAACTATTAATAAGTTAACAACGGCATAATTAATCTAATTGCACGTTAAAAACTGCCTGAAAAGAAATCTTTTCGGGCAGTTTTTATTTTTTTAATAATGGTCAGTTTTTAACCGTAATCTTATAATCTTTGTCATTACGAATGAAACCTCGTGTAATGAACTAATCTGCTAGTTGATTAACTGATTGCTTCTTTCGTTCCTCTATTGCAATTACGCGCATTATTTATTGTGTTAACAGTAAATAAACTCAAATTAAAGCCTCCTTTAAAACCACTAAATCAAAAGATAAAATGATTCTTTGGTAAATCTCGATACATTAGGTAGTTTTAACCCCGCGATCAAATTAGACTAGAAAGATGAGAAAGAAAATTAAACGAATAAGAAAAGCGAAATATCTATTATTCAAAAATCGTATTCACAGGATACTTCCTTCATCTAAGTTGAATTTTGTCGGACATCTTTCTGAATTGTCAGAATGGATTTCAGAACATAGGAACCTGAAATTCTCAACCTTCCCTGTAAAGAAATTTGATTATACCCAACGTGAAAAACTTTATCAGTTTGTTGTTGATAAGGAGATCGCTGGTGAAGATATTGATTATTTAGAATTTGGTGTAGCAAAAGGACTATCATTTAAATGGTGGTTAGAACACGTTAAAAATGAGAACTCATCTTTCTATGGGTTTGACACTTTTACGGGGCTTCCTGAAGATTGGGGGCCATTCAAAAAGGGAGATATGTCTAATGGTAATGAACCTCCTAAATTGAATGATTCAAGACATTCTTTTTATCAAGGGATTTTTCAAGATACATTATATAACTTTCTTAAGGATTATAAAATTGGGAAGAAAAAAGTAATACACTTAGATGCTGATTTATATTCCGCAACTCTCTTTGTTCTTACTACTCTCTCTCCTTATTTAAGAAAAGGAGACATTCTTTTGTTTGACGAATTTAACGTTCCTCTTCACGAATATAAAGCATTCACAGAGTGGGCTAATTCTTTCTATATTAACTACACTGTTGTAGGGGAAGTAAACAACTATTTCCAAGTTGCCATCCGAATAGATTGAATTGTTTCAAGTAATGTTTAAATTTCCAATCACAAACAGACGTCAGTTACTACTTAGGAATAATAAGCCTCTCATATTTATTCAACCTGAAGTATAAAGCAGCGTTTTTTTATTAAGTCCTATCAAAAGTGGATTAGCTGAGTTCTGTTCAACGAATTGAACTACTCAACAACTAAATACTTGCTTCCTAATAGGTTTCCATCACTTGATACAAGCTTAACCAAGTAAGTACCTGCATTCAATTCATTAACGTAAAACTCTGTAGATCCCCCTTTCCCATTACCTTCAACCAACTTTACAATACGTCCTGTTACATCTAAAACCGTTATGGTAAACTCTTGATCTGACACATAATCGATCGTTACTTGTTTAGAAGTCGGATTAGGGTACATATCTAATCGCGACAAGTTTTCTTCCAGTTCTTCTTGATTCACAAAACTTGAACACACTAATGGAAATAAAAAATCAATTGAATGCGAAAGAATGGAATCTGTCCCTGCAACAGAACCAAAATAGCTCACGTGCCCCGCGCTTCCATCAATTGTGATTAACTCAGTCGTTAAACCATCACTCTGAGCTTGTGCATGCATCACTTGAGACCCCTGCATTGAAATTATCGGAAAAGAAAAAATTGTTGCAGATCCATTTCCGTAAGGAACAACTTCATCAAGTTCATCATGAACCGAAAAAATTGCGGGGTCATTTGCATCAATATAACTTGCTGACCGAAGTGCTCCAGAAAAATTTACGATTCCAGAAACCTCATCGCTATACTGTGTATTTGAAGAACTGTTTCCAGTCCATCCTCCATTCGCAGCAATTAAACTAGCCACATAAGGCTGCACAGTATCGGTTGAATCTAACATTGCTGCATGAGAAGCCACAATTGCTCCTGCAGAAATTCCACCTACAAATATCAAGTCTGTATCAATTTTATATAAATTTCCTTGATCCGCATCTTCTCTAAAGAAACGAATTGCAGCCTTCATATCTGACACAGCTTTCAAAACTTCATCCGTCATGGTAACTGAATCAGGTAAAGGAAACAACGGCCCATCATACAAACGATAATCAATAGTTGCACAAGCATATCCCTTGGATGCATAGAAAGTACACAATGAATGTAATTCTTCCCGAGTTCCTCCTATAAAACTTCCTCCGAATGCTAGAATGATTAATGGACGCTCTTGAGCTAAATCTCCAGAAGGTTCAAAGAAATCCAGCTTTAAATCAGCATTCACACCATTAATTGTTGTAGAATTTCCAAAAGTTATTCCTAATGTACTATTAACTGGAAATAATGTCGTCAAGTATCTCGATCCATCACAGCTCGAATTTTGCGCATCAATTATAAATGATAACAAGGAAACAAAAAATAGTAGTGTGTATTTCATTATGACTGATTTAGATTGCAATATACTGATAAAAAATACTTGTCGTAAATTATTGGTTCGATACTTTTCAAATAATCGTTTTATTGTCATTTGTCAACTTGGACGCACGCACACTTACTAAAATGAAGGGGCAATTTCTAGATTGTATTTCTCGGCAACTCTACTTTTATAGATTCTCCCTTTAAGATTAAAGTCACTTATGGAGTAAACCTCTCAATCCTAATGCAAATAACGAAAACAGAGATAAATCCATTTAAATTAATGTACTGTAAAAATTGGATTCATTAACCTAAATGAAATGAAAACAGCTTTTATAGCCACAGAAGACTACATTTATTTCATCAAACAATATAGCTCAAAAAAACAACCCGAAATCACCTATATCACTGACTTCAAAACAGTTTAATCAGTAAGTACAAAGGTAGAATAAAGGAATCCTAGAATACAACTATTCGTTCATTTGAAACGTCTGATCAATAGATAATACTTGTTATATTGTTGACATTCAAACTATGCTCATGAAAAAATCTCTCTTATTTTTATTTGTAATCACTTCATTTTTTTACAGTTTTGGTCAAATTGTTGACCCTTTTTCCATTCGGCATCAAGCCAATCAAAAAGGAGGCATCGTAATGCTAGCAAATGTATCCGTTGGTTGTTCTTGTTCAGCAAATAACGAAATGCCTCCAGGTGGAAGTGGTGACAATAATGGATTCTCAATGAATTTTGTAGATATCGATACAGATCCATCTACATTTATGTCATCTTCTGATCAGCTTGGGCTGGCTAATTGTAGTGAAATTACATGGGCAGGGTTGTATTGGACTGGAAAGTTAGATAATCAGCCTTCCAGCACACCTAACTGGAATATTCGAAACCAAATCAAAATGAGTATTAATGGGGGCGGATACATGGACTTAACCGCAGATGAATTAACAGACAATACTACAGGAAAAACAAATTATTTCTGCTTTAAGGATATTACCACCATTATGCAGGCAAACCCCATTGACGCGACCTATAGACTTGCTAATATTGTTACAGAAACCGGATCAAACACTTTTGGAGGATGGACAATCGTAGTTGTATATAATAACATTTATGAATCAATGAAAAACCTTACCGTATTTGATGGCATTGCCAATGTAAGTGCTGGTTCTTCAGGTACTGTAAACATTCCTTTGAGTGGATTTTTAACTCCTCCTGTAGGAGCTGTAAACTTTGAACTCGGCGTGGTTGCCCATGATGGTGATCGAGGACAATCTGGAGATCAAATGGAATTTAACGGCGCTGGAACTTTTGTAAACATTAGCGATGCTATTCATAATGCGAACAACCTATTCAACAGTACAATCTCTAATGGAGGTGTTCTAACCCCCCTTAGAATTCCTAGTTACAATAACAACCTTGGACATGATGCCAACATATACACTCCGGACAATAGTGGCTTTAATTATATTGGGAATGCTGCTACAAATGCAGATATTCGTATCTCAACACAATCGGAAACTGTTTTAACAAGTGTAATTACATCAGCAATTGACATTTATGAACCAGACCTTAGAGCATCTGTTTCTTATACGGATTTAAATGGAGGAACAGTACAACCAGGAGATATTCTTGAATATTCTATCAGTGCTAAGAATATTGGGTCAGACGTGTCAATAGGTACTATTCTAACCGATACTCTTGATGATCGATTGACCTACATCCCTGGAAGTATAAATATTACATACGGCCCCAATAGTGGGCCTAAAACAGATCCTATTGATGCCGATCAAGCTGAATTTATTGCTGCAGATAACGTTATAGTTGCTAGAATAGGAACCGGTGCAGATGGGATCAATGGAGGAGAAGTTGTAAACTCCCCAACGGGAGCTGATAGTACAGTCATTACTTTCCAAGTTGAATTAACAGATGATTGCGCCGTCTGGCAATGTGGATCCGTACTAGAAAATCAGGCATTCCTCTTTGGAACTGGACAAATTTCAGGAATTACTAATGGAAACGGAGGAGCTTCTGATTTGTTAGATCAAAATGGATGCCCCTCACTAGAAAGTGGAATTGTAACGGTTGATCTAAATGCATGTGCTGATACCGTAATTACCTATACGGATTCACTATGTGTAGGAGAAACCTTAATGCTCAACTTCCCAAATTCTGGATTCTTAGATTATCAATGGACAGGGCCAAATGGCTTTTCGTCTACAATTAATGATCCATCTATTCCAAATGTTCAACTTACAGATGCTGGCGATTATGTTCTACATGTTTTCTACAACGGTGTTGAATGTATTACAGATACAACAGCTCCTGTTTTCGTCTCAGACAACCCTACCATTCAACTCAACGAAATAAGAAGTGACTCATGTTTCAACCTAGGTGATGGTTTTATTGATATTTCTGGTGTGGGAAATGCGCCTTTCACTTATACTTGGTCAAATCTTGATAATGATTCTTTGGCTGATGGATTAACTGCAGGAACTTATGACGTAATAATTGAAGATCAGTATGGTTGTACTGCTGTGGATACATTCACAATTACTGAACCTACATTACTAGAAGTTATTACAGACATCACATCAGATTATAATGGTCAGGATATTAGTTGTTTTGGAGCAATGGATGGAAGCGCAAATGCCGCCGGTTCTGGTGGAGTCGGGCCTTACACCTACCTCTGGACTCCTAACAATCAAACTACTCCGGCAATATCTGCCTTGGACACTGGAACTTACGTAGTAACCCTTACAGATAGTAATGGTTGTGAAGTAATGGATAGTGTTACGCTTGTTCAACCAGATAGTATTTCT
>JAKVAS010000140.1 GCA_022448165.1 Crocinitomicaceae bacterium
GATAGAAGCTAAAATCCATAGTTTTTTAGTGGCTTTCCCAACCAGTTTATTAAATGAAAAGAACAATATCAATGCGACAATCAAATTGATTCCCCCTACAACGAACGGGGTATATGTCAATCCTAGAAATCTAATTCCAATAAAAGCAAAGAACAATCCACCGACCAAACTCCCATAGTAGTCGTTCTCCATCATTCCAGAAATATTCGTTTTCAGTTCTTCGTACTCCTCGTTAATTCGGGTCACAAGCGGAATTTCCATTCCTATTAAAAAACCAACAACACAGCTCAATCCGTAAATAATAACATCCAAACTTGCTGTTACAGGCATTAATAAATAGATAAGGATTACCGAAAATGAAGTGATCATCGATAAGATCAATTCTAATGTGACATAATATTCAATAAGTCTCTTATTTATTCGCCTACTAAACCGACTCCCCAAACCCATAGAAAAGAGCATTAGAGACAAAATTATTGTCCACTGAAACACTGAATCGCCTAAAAAGTAAGACGCCATAGTCGCAAGAATATACTCGGCAACAATTCCAGACAATCCTGTAGCAAAAATGGAGACTTTAAGAAGTCTTGAATAATTAGAAGCTTTCACAAGAACAATTTAGAGGTTCCAACACCACACAAAAAGCAATGCTCCACCAATATATGAAAGTGCCTCAAAAATACCTGCTCCAACATTTGGATTTTCTTGATTCACAATTTCATCAGTGAGCTTACGATTTGGAATAAATACCTTATCAACAATCAAACGAATCAATGGAATAATTAAGAACCCTATTAAAATATCAATTCCAATGTTCATAAATGATTCTTGCCAAGTAGTGTGAACAATTTGAAACCCGGAGTAAATCAGTATAGCGAATGCTATTTGCGCTCCCATTGTACTAACCGCCACCGCAGCATTTCCTTCATAAATTTCTTTTCGCACATTGAATGGAGTGATAAAGTTATAGAACATAAACCCTAGAGATCCTATAATCAAAGCAAACACTAAAAATACGGCAGCCTCAAATGGCTTATTCACCTCAGTTAACATTACCGCACTAATGATTATTCCGGTAGAGAAGTAATGGGATCCTTTCAAAATACCGATCGAAATATTTCCTTTAGAAATTACCTCTGTCCATAGTTTTACTTTGGGGTGAATTATCTTATCAAGAATCAATGAAGTAATATTCAACAACAGAATTCCGATAAGTCCATAAATAACTGAATACATAACCTCAGACCAGAACTCCCCTGAACCTTCACTATTCATCACACCTCCAATAATCATAAGAAATCCCACAAAATATCCAATGTATCCCATGTAAAAACCAAGATTATCCTTCTCTGTTAATTCTTCATTTATCTTGATTGAAGAATTGAATAGTCTAAACGTAATTTTTGCAACAAAGAACAGCACTAAACAAAGGACTAAAAAAAGACCTGAGTGCCAAATAAATTCAAAGTTATTTTCCATAATAATTATTTTCCAAAACCTCCTCCTCCTCGGCTTCTAGAGCTAGAATATGGCGTTGATTTGTAAAAGTTTCTCTTATATCTTCTTCTTGAGTAAAATCCGGGATAAATATGAATCCAATGACGACTTCGTGTTCCATACTTGGTTGAGTCAGGAGCTGTTTTCTCTCCATAATACGGCCGATTATAGAGGTATAAAGATTGAAAGTTTTCATGCTCCTTTCGGGTAATATTTAACCCCTCCAATCCCAGCTCGTTTTCAAGATATCTATACTCGTCATTAAATACCCAGAAAGTAGAATCTGTATACGATGTTACATTTATAGTGTCTACATATCTATCCTGCCACGTACCCATCTCAGGGTTTCCAATAAAATTTGTAAATCCTGGAGGAGTAATCAAATTATTAATTTTTCCGTCTTTATTTCTAGAACGAACCTCCATTCCCAAGTCATTTTCATGAAGGTGAAAAAAATCATCAGAAACATTAATTAAATCCGTTGTTCTAATATTTACTTTGCCCCCGGCATTTTCAAATATTTTATATTTATGCTGATATTGGTTTCCTTGAATATCCATATCGGTTAATGTTACCGTATAAACCTGACCATTTGGCTGATCTTTCACCAACTCAACAATTGGGTTCTTTGGTATAGGAGTTCCACCGCAACGTATCAAGAAAATCAACAGCCCAGCAAATGTGAACGATATTTTTAGCGCTGTCTTCATTATCGGGGAAGTATATTACTTATCTCATGTTTATTCAACCTCTTTCCAACATAAGCATCCATTGAGTCATCTTCATATTTATTAAACGAAACTAAGTACTCATTACAATCTGATTCGAACAACCAGTTTTGCATACCATAAGACTCTGCGCTTCCCTCAACATTTGCGCTACCATTTGCAAAAAAATGATACGTTCGATTATCATAATTGAATGTATCATCTGGACTAATCGTGTTATTTAACCCTTTAGAGCGTACTCCTGACCAAATTTTATTCAATTGCTCTTCCCAATAAATACTTATTTTTTTTCCTTCAGGAGAATAGTTCAAATATCTATCATTTTTTCCATCAGAAATTTCAAATTCAAGCTCCTTTGAACCATTCAACCAATTATAAGTAGCTGTTTCTTTAACTTCCCAGGTCGACAAATCATATTCAAGGATATATCCCTTCTTTAAATCTTCAATTGAAAAATCAACTTTTGGTTCTGGTTTAGGTTCTTTCTTTCCGAAAAAGCCTTTAAAAATACTTAATATCATTAGCCTAAATAAATTACTTCTCCTTTACTATAAAAACAACTTGGCGCTATATTTTGCTCACCAGCAGAGGCATAACCATAATGCGTCATACTTATCACGACAGATACTACAAAAATGCAAGTCGATACCCCAGCCAATACTAAAAACAGTTTGTTTGATTTTAATTGATTGATTTTGGGAAGTGCATTCATCAACTGGCTTGGAGATCCCCAAGAATCTCTTCCTAAAATAATTCCAAGACTAAAAGCACCAAAGACAATTGCATAAAATCCAAAATATAAATGTCCTCCGAATTTCTTTGCTTTCACTGAACACATAATACGACCAAGATTACTATTGTGTGAAACAGCTCTCAAATAGTAATCACCTCCTTTTTGAAAATCTAATTCAAAATTAACCTCGAAATCCGAGTAGATTCTTGTATAACCTTCATCATTAGGATGCATTTCTTCCCATAAATTCTTATAAACAGAATATATATGTTCACTATTTTCATCTAAAATCTCAATTTCTAATTCAGAATATTCAGGAATCTCAGCGCCTTCTAAGGTTTGATTTACATTAAACTCATAGATGGTACCCTTCTTTAACTTTCCAAGTACGCCAAGTGCATTATGACCTGACGGAATACTCGTTGTAATGATATCCTTCGAAACTCTTGTTAACACCCATGAAATTGAAAAAAGAATTGTAAACGAAAATGCTATTAACGCCAATGGAGCAACAAAATCTTGATTCTTTTTACTAAAAGAAAATATGCCATTACTCGAAGACTTGTTCGTTTTTTTAAGATTTTTATGCCGAGCATAAAACTCCTGCCGGTGTTTTTCTCTTTCAGCATATGATGTGTTTCTACTAGGTGGCATACAACACGAAGATAATAAATGAATCCATACCAATACTAGATTAATTTTTAGAAACAGTGATATTACGATCTTTTAGATCAAAAAAAACGTCCTCCACATTATGGAAGACGTTTTCAATATTATTTAGATAAAACTATTGTGCTCCTGGAGCAGCAATTGCTGTGGCAGCTGCAGCCTCAAGTTTTAACAATTCTACAATTACCTTTTCCGTAATGTCATTCGCCTCTTTGTAATACAACATTCCTGAAACGTCCATAACATAATCAATTTTCTCACGCTCAGAAACAATCTTAATTGCTTCTTTAACTCGTTCTAAAATTGGTTGATTCAATTGATATGAAACTTGTTGCATCTGTCCTTGAAGCTCTTGATCACGTTGTTGAAGACGCGCATAATCAGCTTGTAACTCATTCTGTTTCATTTCAATTACAATTGGCGCCATTGTTTTCGCACCATCTCTTAAGCTTTGTTCCTTCGCTGACAATGCCACTTGCATTTCTTGTAACTCTTTAATTCCACTTGCTTCGAATTGACGCATTTGTTCATTAGCAGCTTTGTATGAGTCCATTGTATCTAACAATGCTTGAGAATTAACATGTGCAAAATTATCTTGTGCTAACGACATCACTGCTGTTCCAGCGATTAAAACTAATGTTAAAAGGATTCTTTTCATCTTCTTTGTTTTGAACATTTTGAGTTATATACTCTCCATGTATTTTTCTGGTTTCTAAATTTACTTTACAGTGATTTTTAGCTCTTTCAGTACACTGTTACTGATATCATACTTCGAATCTGCAAAAATTAAATTACTTTGATTCGCTTTATCAAATACAAAGCTATAATTTCTTTTTGATGCGACTTTCTGCATTGCTTCATATACTCTATCTTGAATAGGTTTAATTAATTCCTGACGTTTCTGGAAATAATCTCCCTTCACTCCAAACCGAGTTTTCTGCATTTGCATTGCTTCTGTTTCTAGTTTTTCAATCTCTCCTTCCCTCTTCTTCTTCTCTTCTTTTGGAAGAAGTACTTCTTCACGAGCGAAGTTCTCTTTTTTCATTTTGAGTATTTCATATCGCTTCTCGATGTCTTTTGTCCAACGATCGGCTAACTTATCTAATTTTTCTTTCGCTTCTTTATATTCTGGCATTTGATCTAGAATATAATCTGAGTCGATGTATGCATACTTCTGACTAAAGGCAAACCCTGTGCCAAAAATGAATGCAAGTGCTAAAATAAATCCTTTCATAACTTAGTTTTTATATTCTGCCGAACGGCGAAAATAACACAATATTGTAAATTGATTTAATTAAAGTTCTCCAAGATTCATTCCAAGTGTGAAGTTTAACTTCGGATGGAAACCTTGTTTCATAATATCTTGATCAGAAATTCCTCCAAATCCAGAAGACCAACTATCCAATGAATCAAAGCCTAAACCATAATCTAATCCAAGCATTCCGAACATTGGAAGGAATACACGAATTCCAACTCCAGCAGCACGCTTTACATTAAACGGGTTAAACTCTTCAAATGAAGGGAATGTATTTCCCGCCTCAACAAAACCAAGAACGTAGAATGTTGCCTGTGGGTTCAAAGAAATAGGGTAACGCAGCTCCAATGTATATTTAGCAATAATAGGATCTAATTCAGTTCTACTTAATGCTCCATCTTCATAACCACGCATTGCGATAATCTCACGACCACCAATTTGATTTACTCCTGTCAATCCACTTCCACCTAAAGAGAAACGATCAAATGGTGTCAAACCTTTGGATTTATTGTAAGCTCCCATAAATCCAAATCCAATTCTCGGCATCAAAATCAACTTCTTATCATTCGTAAGAGGTAAATACCATTCACCTGTAAATTTGAATTTAAAGTACTCTAAGTATTTGTAACGTTCCTGAGCTGACAACAATGAGTAGTCATCAATTCCATCGAAATAAGAATAAGGCATTGTTGATTTAGCCGAAAATTTCAAGTTTGATCCTTCCTGAGGATAAATTGGAGAACTTACAGAACTACGCTGTAATACATATTTCAAGCTGATATCATTTGCAAACCCATCAGTAAAAATACCAAAACGTGCATCATCAACGACATCATAATATTGGTAACTCAACTCATAATACGCTTGGAACCAATCATCTGGAATTTTCTTTCTTCGTCCTAATCCAACACCAATTCCAGTAATTCCTAATCCACTGTATAGTTCATTTGATCGTAAATACCCATTTCCAAGTGCCGTATGATTCAACCAAACAGACAAAGAGTTCGGCTTTTTACCACCTAACCATGGTTCTGTAAAAGAGAAATTATACCCTTGATAAAAACGACCATTCGTTTGAGCTCTAACCGACAAACGCTGTCCATCGCCTCCAGGCAGTGGTGACCAAGCTCCCTTTTTAAAAATATTTTTTGTGCTAAAGTTATTAAATGTAAGTCCTAGCGTTCCGATTAATTGGCCTCCACCACTTACTCCAGTTCCACCATATCCACCAGAAAGCTCTATTTGATCTGATGATTTCTCTTCAACTACGTATTCGATATCCACCGTTCCATCTTGTGGATTTGGAATTGGATTTACTTGGAAAGCCTGTTCATTAAAATATCCCAATTGAGCTAATTCACGCTGTGTACGAATAATATCATTTCTATTAAATAAATCCCCTGGTTTTGTTCTAATCTCACGGCGAATTACGTAATCATTTGTTTTTGTATTTCCTTTAATAATTACTCGTCGAACACGCGCTTGTTTCCCCTCAATAATTCGCATCTGATAATTAATGTAGTTACTATCAATGCTCGTTTCAACAGGAATAATTTGGAAGAATAAATATCCTCTATCCATATATAATGAAGAAATATCCCTAGAATCCTGACTCATAAATAAACGTTGTTCAAGTAATGCCTTATCATATACATCACCACGCTTAATCCCCATAATTGTATCTAAGAACGATGAACGGAACTTTGTATTTCCAATCCATTCTATATCTCCGAAATAGTAAGTTTCACCTTCATCGATTGTCATTTCAATCGCCAAATTCTTATTGTCCTCCAAATAAACCGTATCCATAGAAATTTCAGCATCTCTCAAGCCAATTCCATTGAATTTATCGACAACCATACCTTTGTCCTTTGCATATGCTGATTCAGAAAATTTTGAACGTTTAAAAAATCTCCAAAACGCCTTACGCTTTGTATCTTTCATCGCCATTCGAAGTTTCCAATCAGGAATAGACTCGCTATTATGAAATTCAAGTTTCCCAATCTTAACACGATCTTTTTTATTTACATCAATAGTGAAAATTTCTGAATTATTAATTAATGGATCTTTCGTACGATCAATCTTTACATCAATAGAATAAAATCCTTTTTCTCTATAAAATCCTCGAATCCTCGCGATTGTTGCAAAAATGAGGTTTTCAGTAATTGTTTTTCCGGAAAACAAACTAATTTCCTCACGAATTTTATCCGCTTCACGTTTATTAACTCCAACAAATCTAAAACGTGAAAGCTTCGGTCTTGGCTTAACTCGAATTACAAGATAAATAACACCAGCAATCTCTTTATCCGCAAGTATTTCAACCTCAGAAAACAATCCTTCATCCCATAAATTCTTAATTGCCTTTGAAATCTTCTCTCCAGGAATTTGAATTTGTTGCCCTTGACGTAACCCTGCAATTAATTTAATCGCATTATGATCAAAATTTTCCGCTCCTTCCACACGAATCGGACCTATCTCATAAGATTTAGGTTTCAAATAGTCAACAGAAACTCCGTTACTCCCAATCTCTTGCTGTCCAAAAACGGAACTTACTCCACAAAAAATTATCGTGAATAGTAGTAGTACGGTTTGTTTTAACATGATGTGTTTTTTTCAATTTGAGTAGAAACCATTCCGAATCGTCTTTCTCTCGATTGGTAATCTTTCACTGCTCTGTATAAATCTTCTTTTTTAAAATCTGGCCATAATACATCCGTAAAATGGAGTTCTGAATAAGCAATCTGCCATAATAAAAAATTACTAATTCTTTGTTCTCCACTAGTTCGTATTAGT
>JAKVAS010000141.1 GCA_022448165.1 Crocinitomicaceae bacterium
TCATGAATTTATTGATTCCAATCAGTGTGTGCGCATTATTTAGAAGGGCATTAGCCCGTTGTTCACTTTTATCCTGAACATCTTGTATGAATTTTTCAAGTGTTTCGTCCATAAAAAGCCCCCCATTAGTTTCTATGTCCTTGAATAGAGTCCATGCTTTTTGCGCAATTGCATCTGTAATTTGTTCAATAGAATAACTACCTCCAGAAGGATCTATTACTTTGTCTAAATAGGATTCTTCCATTAGAATTAATGGAATATTTATTGCCATACGTTCAGAGAGCTCAGATGTTCCCTGTTTAGCATGAAAATCATAAGGTAAAACTAAAATACTATCTACTCCAGCTGAAAGAGCCGAAAGCGTCTCCGTAGTTTGGCGAAGTAAGTTCGTGTAAGGGTCGTTTAAAGATTTATTGGTGTGTCCAATAATTGCTGTGATTGAACAGTTGTATGAGCATCCGTGTTTTGGATTGTATGCTCCAATTATTTTAGACCAAAGTCGTTTTACCGCACGGATTTTTCCAATTTCAAAGAAGTAATTTGAACCAATTCCCAGTTGAAAAGAGACACAGGCTGAGGCTTCGTCGATAGTTAGTCCCTCATTCATTAATTTCAATAAATACTCATGTCCAGCATTTAAAACAAATGCAATTTCTTGCCAGGTGGTAGCGCCAGATTGTTGAATACCAAAACCGTTAGCAACAAGAATGCGTTGTTGTTTGCTTTTTACCAATGGAATTAATGATTCAATTGTTTGATCTGATCCTAAACAATCCATGTTGAATTGAACATTATTTGAAGCATGTTCAGTTAATTTTTGAACTTTTAGTATGTCTTCAAGCGAGCAATTTTCTATTTGTAATTGGATATATTCTACTTGAATTCCTTCTAATACATTGCCCCAATTAACAGATTCTTTTCCGATACTAAAAACGATCAGGTTGCAACCTGTCATTAATTTTTGTTTGGCATCGGTATTGGCCTTTTTCTCTTCTTTAATTAGAATAAAAGCACCATTGTTCCAATTGTTCTTTTCCCGAAGCATACCTCTTGTATGAGATGGCATACCTGGGTGTTCTTGACTAGCATCTTCTGAATGATGGTAATAACTCGATAAATAAAGTTCCTCTACTTCATCGTTAATCTCAAGCAGGGACGGGGATTTACCTTTTAAATCAGTCTCGATTTGATTAATCCAACTCTCCTTGGATACTTTTGGGAAATCAGTGAAAAAATTATTCATTCTCTGTGGGTTTCAATTCTGTTGATTTCTTTGGTAATTGTTTTTCGTAATATAAATAAGCTACTGTGGATACCATAACAGCAATAACAGGAGATAATGGGATACCAATCCATGGAATATTATATATTCCTAAAAAAATAAGACCTGTAATGATCATTCCTAGAGGGTAAGTAAAGGCATAACCAATAGTTGAGAAAACTCCTTTTCCTCTTCTTTCTAAGGCAAAATCATAGAAGGATAAACCAAAGAAAAAGGCAGTAATAATCAATTTTATCGGTGCTTTCCAAATGTCTTCACCAGGAACAAACCAAGAGCAGCACCAAACAATGAAGGATAATAAATTCTCCATTACAACCATTAAGATTACTACAAAGATCATTCGTATGATGTCATTCATAAATTTGCCGAAACCGCCTTCTGCATTAAATCCAGTGAGGTCTCTATCGAAATTAGAGGCAAGTGCAGCATTAAAAGGAGATAATACCGTAATTACAATGAATATGTAGATGTATTCAATAATGAAATCGAACCAAGAAAGTATCCAACCAAAAAATCCTCCGACATAACTCAATCCTTTTTGAATCCATCCTTCATCCCCACCAATAGCAGTGGCGTCATCTAGAACGCTAATCTCATAAAAGAATAAGCCAAAAATTAGTGTAATAATCAGTCCAGGTAATAGATAGATAAGATAGTTTCCTTTGAATAGCTCTTCAAAACTCTTTACAACTCCTTTGATATGGTAAGTGATGGCTTTCATTAATATTTGATTTCAGTACAAAAATACCTTATTTAAATAATTTAAATGTGGAATAGAAGATAGCGTAAAAAATAAGAATTCCAATAAAGAGTTGTGCAATGGAAGTATAGCCTTGTTTTCTCCAGTAGAGCCAGTTTAAAACCCCGAATCCAATTGCTGGAGGAATTGGATAGATCAATAGATAGTTCATGAGATTCCAAATTGTTCGAAATGATGGGTGAAATGCTTGGCATGAAGAACAAGCCAGCTACTATAATCAAGGTCCCCATATATTGGATGTAGTGTTTTTGAATCGTTATTCTGCGAAAAATATTCTTCAAATTGAATCCATTTTTCCGAAAACTCATCGATTGCTAGTTCTATTTCTTTATTGCGAATTGCTTTTTCTTCTGGAGCAAAATTGATTTTGAAATTTCGTGGCATGGGTTTATCAGAATGAAGAAATCTCAAGGCTCCTTCAATTTTCTCTTCTGGAATTTCAAGCTCAACGTGCAGATTCCCCATGGCCAAGTCGAGGCTGTCACTTAAATGTTCTACCATCCGAGTTGCAGACATTTTTCCCCATTCAGGTTTACTATCCGAAGAAAGGTTTGTTAATGCTTTTAGAAATAAATCGAGTTTAGGCTCAATAAATGGCATAGTACTTATTTTCCCACTAAGATATTAAGACTTTTTGGGACAACGGTAACAATTAATTCATCTTTCACATCAATAGGTTCACCATCATAGTGTGCAATTTTTTTCGAAAGCTTGATTTTTGCTTTTTTGAAAGGAATAACTTCAGAAAATCGAGATTTATGACTTCGTTTTCTTAAGAAGTTCATAATAATTGAAGGAGCATTCCAAACAGAGAATGGTTTTAAAAGGCATAATTCAAGTTCTCCGTCAGTAACATCAGATTCAGGAGAAACAGTAAATCCGTTCCCGAATTGAGATGAGTTAGCCACCGTACAAAGTACAATTGGCAATGTCTTTACCTTTCCATCTACATCAATAGAGACGTTTAACGGGTTGTATTTGAAAAATTCTTTAAAAACAGTCATGATATAACCACGGAGTCCTCGTTTGGGACCTTTGTCAAATTCGTTTGCCACAACAGCATCAAAGCCATATCCTCCAACACCTAAGAATGTTTTTTCATTGACTTTTACAGTATCCATCTTAATAGATAGTCGATCATTGATACAAAGGATCGCATCTTTTACATTTAATGGAATTTTTAAGTGTCTTGCTAATCCGTTTCCAGAACCAATAGGAATAATAGCTAATTCAGATGCTGATCCTATAAGTGCTGTACCTACTTCATGAACTGAACCATCACCACCAACGGCACAAACGATTTTTATGCCTTCAGAAACAGCTTGCTTTGTTAGCTTTGTGGCATGATTTCGATATTCAGTAAAGGCAATATCGTAGGTGAATTGGTCCTCATCAATGTGCTCTGCAATGAGTTCTGGGATATTAGTTTTGTCGCTAATACCCGAGATTGGATTTATGATGAATCGTATCTTTTCCTTCTTTCCTTTTTTCATATCGCCTCGTTTTCTCCTCGACACTGCCTAAATTATCTTTTTAAGATTAATATAATTAAGCTTATAGGGTAAATCTAAGCAAAATTTGTGCCTTTTCCGAATAAAAACTAAAGTATAAAAGGGATTTCGTTAATATGTCGAAATCATTGAGTAAACGGTAATTGGAGAATGTTCTATTTTTGCGATATTTGCTTCAAAGCTTATGGAAATGATGAATAAATTCAAAGGATTGTTATGCTTATCCGCTTTCTTGATGTTGGGAAGTTTTGGCTTCGGACAGTTGGAGCTCGGTGGTGATGATAAGAAAGAAAAAAAGAAAAAAGAGGTAAAGGATGTAAAAGTTGTTCAAACAACAGAGAAATCGGATACGGAAATATATTTGTTTACAAATTGGTCGAATACGTTTAGTGATCTGAGTGAGAATGAGGGGCTTTATGGAGATGATTTAGGTGAACGTGAGTTTGAATCTTCGTTGAATACTTGGTCTTATGGATTAGGTTTTAGAAGTCGTCTAAATGATTTTTTAATCTTTGAAGGAGGGGTTTCTCTTACGGAAAATGGAGAAAGCTATAGTTTTGTTGGAACAGATACTGCTTATTCATACAAGACTAAGTATACATATTTTTCAATGCCCTTGAAAGTAGTGTATTATCATGACATTATGTTCGATAATAATACGGGGATTACGTTTTTTGCGGGGGCTGGTTTGATGCCACAAATGTTTTCTAGATTCAAACAAGACATTGAAATTACGAACTCTGAGAATACGGTAACAAACGAAACGGTTGAGCGAAGAGATGAAACTTCTACGTTTGTTTTGAGTGCTGTATTTAATATTGGAATTCAGTATCAGTTTATGAATAATTGGTCTTTGATGTTTATCCCTGAATATAGAAGACACATTACTGATTCATATACGGAATTTGATAGTTATGATCACTTCGGTCGAGCACTTGGTTTCAATGTTGGAATTTCAATGGGGTTGTAAATGAAAATTAGTGAAATAACTAGCTACCTAGAAGGGTTAGCACCTTTGTCAAGTCAAGAGTCATATGATAATAGCGGATTAATTGTAGGGAATGGGAATGATGAGGTGACACAAGTACTTATCTCTCTGGATTGTATAGAGTCGACGATTGATGAAGCAATAGAGAAAGGGTGTGAGCTGATTATAGCTCATCATCCTATCGTTTTTAAAGGACTTAGAAAGTTAAATGGAACTGATTATGTTCAGCGAACTGTATTGAAAGCAATAAAGAATGATATTGCTATTTATGCTATTCATACAAACTTGGATAATTATCGATTTGGCGTAAATGCTGAAATTGGACGTAGACTTGGGTTGAGGAATTTACGCGTTTTATCTCCAAAAGAAAATGTGCTAAACAAATTGGCCGTCTTTGTCCCAACGGATCATAAGGAAAAGGTAAAAGAAGCTTTGTTTCGTTCTGGAGCGGGAAGTATAGGGGATTATAGAGAATGTAGTTTTGAAACTTCAGGAATTGGAACTTTCAAGCCTGTTAATAATGCAACTCCTTTTGATGGTGAAATAGATAAACGAAATACTGTTTCTGAAGTTAGGATAGAAGTGTTGGTTTCTTCACATCAGTTAAGAAATGTTATTTCTAGTATGAAATTGGCGCATCCGTATGAAGAGGTTGCCTATGAAGTTTATACAATTGAGAATGAAAATCAGTTTGAAGGAGCCGGGATGATTGGCGATTTAGTCAAGCCTTTAGAGGAGTTTGAAATGCTACAATTGATAAAAGAGACATTTAAATGTGGTGTTATTCGTCATACTAAATTGAGAACAAGAAAAATAAATACGATTGCCTTTTGTGGAGGATCGGGTAGTTTCTTGTTAAGAGATGCAATTCGACAAAAAGCAGATATTTACATAACAGCGGATTATAAGTATCATGAATTTTTTGATGCTGATAATCGAATTATTATCGCAGATATAGGGCATTATGAGAGCGAACAATACACTTCTGACCTATTAGCCGATATTTTGATGAAAAAATTTCCTACATTTGCGGTTCATTTAACGGAGGTTAATACAAACCCAATAAATTATTTTTAGCACATGGCGAAAAAAGAAATGACGGTGGCTGAGAAGCTAGATAGTCTGAACCGTTTGCAGTTGATTGATTCTGAAATCGATAGAATTAGAACGATTCGTGGAGAGCTTCCTTTAGAAGTTCAAGATTTAGAAGATGAAATTGCAGGATTGGATACTCGAATAGCTAAGATCGATGATGATATCAAAGCTATGGAAACGGAGCTTTCTGATCGTAAGAATGCTAATAAAGAATCTGAAGCGGCGATTGCAAAGTATAAAAGTCAACAAGATAACGTACGTAACAATCGTGAGTTTGAATCTCTTGCGAAGGAGATTGAATATCAGGAACTAGAGATTAAGTTGAACGAAAAGCGTTCGAAAGAAACGAAAGCAAGAATTGCGAACAAAAAAGAGGTTTTTGATGAAGCGAAGGAACGCAGAAAGTTTCGTGCTGAAGACCTAGTATCTAAGCGAAATGAGTTGGATGAGATTATTGCAGAGACTCAAGCGCAGGAGGAAAAACTTGAAAAGAAATCAAAAACAGCGATCAAAAAGTTGGATGATCGTTTGTCAAATGCATACACTCGTCTTCGTACGAATGCAAAGAATGGATTAGCAGTGGTTCCTGTTGATCGTGATTCTTGTGGAGGTTGTTTTAATAAAATTCCACCACAGCGTCAATTGGATATCGAAACACGTAAGAAAGTGATTTCTTGTGAGCACTGTGGAAGAATCCTTGTTCCTAGCGAAGGAGAAGAAGCATAGAATATTTAATATTTGTAAAAGGAGGTTTAAAAGACCTCCTTTTTTTTTGAAAATATATTTATGAAGTTCGAAGATTACAATATAACTGATGAGATTAAAACGCAATTAAAAGCGCTTGGATATAGTCGTCCTACGGATATTCAATACAAATCTATTGGACATATTCTTCAGGGGGAAGATGTTATGGCGATTGCGCAAACTGGTACAGGAAAAACGGCAGCTTTTGTTATTCCAACGTTGAATTTAATTCAACGCTCAAAAACGAAATACTCACGTGCTAGTGGAGTAAAATGTTTGGTAATGGTTCCTACTCGTGAACTTGCAAAGCAAATTTCTACTGTATATCGTGAGATTGGAAAGCGAACTGGAGTAAAGTCCTTTGGTTTGTTTGGAGGTGTAGATCAGGAGCAACAGATAAATACACTTAATAACGGAGTGGATGTTTTAATTGCTACTCCAGGTAGAATGTTTGATTTGATCTCTCAGAAGAAACTGGATATTTCTTATATAAAATTTTTGGTTCTTGACGAGGCTGACTTAATGCTAGACTTAGGTTTTGCTAAAGATATTTCTGATGTGTTACGATTTATTCCAAGTAAGCGCCAAACACTGTTTTTTTCAGCAACGATTACTAAGAAGATTAAGTCGCTTGCGTATGATGTTGTAAAAAATGCTATTCGTATTCAGATTTCACCTAAAAATCCTGTGGCAAAGAATATTTCTCATGCAGTAATGGAAGTTGAAATGGACGATAAAAGATTCTTTTTGGAAAATCTAGTAAAAGAGTACCCAGATAGAAAGATTGTTGTATTTGTCCGTACAAAGGTCAGAGCAGAGAGAGTGGTAGCGGCAATGGCTCGTGTCGGTGTGTCTTCTGAAGTCATGCATGGTGGAGTTGAGCAAAAAGATCGTTTTGAAACGATGGATCGATTTAGGTCTGGAGAAAATAAGATTTTGATTACAACGGATGTTGCTGCAAGGGGAATTGACATCCCGGAAGTTGAGTGTGTAGTTAATTATGATTTACCTGAATTACCGGAGAATTATGTGCATCGTTGTGGGAGAACTGGCCGAGGAAAAAATAAAGGGCAAGCACTGAGTTTTTGCAGTGAATCGGAAAAAGAACTTTTAAAACAAATTGAAGAGTATACCGGAGGGGAAATAGAGCGCTATGAATTGTCTAAGGGAGAGTATGGTGCAATTCTTGATGATACTGACGATGAAAGCGATGATTGGAAATCACTTCTTAAGAAATCAAAT
>JAKVAS010000142.1 GCA_022448165.1 Crocinitomicaceae bacterium
GGAATCACACGGAGTTGCGATTGGAGGGGTTATCGACGGAGCCCCTGCAAATGTGGAGATTGATCTTGATTTAATTCAGGCTGAACTCGATCGCAGAAAACCTGGACAATCTTCTATTGTAACACAACGAAAAGAATCGGATACGGTTCAATTCTTGTCTGGGATTTTTGAAGGGAAAACAACGGGAACTTCTATTGGGTTTATTATCCCAAATGAAGATCAAAAATCGAAAGACTACGATCATATTAAAGATTCGTATCGTCCTTCACATGCTGATTTTACATTTGATAAGAAATACGGAAACAGAGATTATAGAGGAGGAGGAAGATCATCTGCAAGAGAAACTGCAAGCCGAGTGGTCGCTGGGGCTTTGGCCAAGCAAATATTAGATCAGAAAGGAATTGATATTGTAGCTTACGTTGACCAAGTTGGAGGGATTAAACTATCTGGAGAAGTGGATTACAATGAGATTGATAATAATCCTGTACGTTGTCCTAATGCGGATGATGCTCAGAAAATGGAGAAATTCATTAAGGAGGTTAAAAAAGACGGAGATACGATTGGAGGAAGTGTTAGGTGTGAAATAAATCATTTGCCTCCAGGCATTGGAGAACCGGTATTTGATAAATTACATGCTGAGCTTGGAAAGGCGATGCTTTCTATCAATGCTGTGAAAGGTTTTGAATATGGAAGTGGTTTTGACTGTATTGAAATGAGAGGTTCGGAGCACAATGATGCATTTAATCAAGATGGAACTACGGTTACAAATTATTCTGGAGGAATTCAGGGAGGAATTAGTAATGGAATGCCTATTTATATGAGGATGGCTTTTAAACCCGTTGCTACAATCATCCGTGAACAAGATTCAATAAATAGCAAAGGAGAGGTTATTAAGGTTACTGGAAAAGGACGTCATGATCCTTGTGTAGTTCCAAGAGCAGTTCCAATTGTTGAGGCAATGGCCGCAATGACGGTGTTGGATTTTGTTTTGCGTAATAAAGCAGTGACTTTATAGCCAATTTGTTACTTCTATAGGTAATTTATATACCATAATTGATTCGAATGATTATAGCCACAGCAGCCGATAAAAAAGATTCTGTAAAGATTATTGCGGAAACATTTGATGCCAATCCAAGTGTAAATATTGTGATTGGAGATGGTGGAAATCGACAAAGAAAAATTAGAAGATTAGCAGAATATGCGTTCATTAAATCTCTTAATAGAGATGGGACTTTTCTTTCAAATAATAGGATGGGAACTGCCCTTTGTTTTCGTTCTGATGTGGGAGCTACAACTTTCAAAGAGTTTCTGTATGAAATGAAGTTTGCATTTTCAATCCCGATTAAGAATGTTTTTCAAACGTTGAAGCGTGAATCTTATTTGAAAAAACACCGGTATGATGGTACGCATCTATACTTCTGGTTTTTAGGTGTAAAGAAGGGAGGGGGGACAGCTGGTTTTGAAATGAAGGATTATTTATTTGACTTTTCATCAAAAGAACAACTTCCAATTATTTTAGAAACATCTGTCGAAAGAAATAAAGAAATTTATGAACGCTATGGATTTGAAGTGTATCATGAGTGGCCCAATTCCGGCAAGGGAAAGACACTTTGGTTTATGATTCGGAAGCCTTAGCACCTTGTTTCTTTTAGTAGGTGATTACTAGTACAATCAACTATAGTGCTTGCTTTAGAGTGATTTAATCTATTGCTAAATATTGATTCATAACCAACTATTTATTCTTCATTAATAGGTAATTGAAGGAAAATCAAATATAGTTTTAAACGATATTCATTTACGATCCTTTATAGAGTAATCGATTTTTAGGAATATGATGATTGGGAATGATCAAAGTCTTTAAGTTACAACGTTCTGATACTATATTATCCCAGAGTTGTATGTTCTTATGATAATCATGGTAGCTCAAATTATTTTTCGTTTTTTAGACGAAATGATATTTCATGAAAGAATATAATTGGCAGCCTCCGAGTAGTTGGATTAAAATAACAACCATTGAAATGCACACTGGAGGTGAACCATTGAGGGTTCCCATAAGTGGATTACCTGAAATTAAAGGAGATAGTATTCTTGAAAAAAGACGCTTTTTTAGAGATAATCATGATAATATAAGAACAGCACTGATGTTTGAGCCGAGAGGGCATGCAGATATGTACGGTGCATTTATTACGGAGCCAATTACTCCCAATGCGGATTTTGGAACCTTTTTTATTCACAACGAAGGGTATAGCACTATGTGTGGTCATGCCATCATTGCTTTAACAAAATTTGTTTTTGACACTGGAATTATTGAAAATGACTCTAAAGAATTACTGATTGATGCTCCTCCTGGGTTGATAAGGTCTAAGGCACATATGAAAAATGGGAAAGTTGAGAAAAGCTCGTTTTTAAATGTACCCTCTTTTTTACTTCACAGAGATAAGTTTGTATATGTTGAGGGCATTGGCCAGGTTCAATTTGATATCGCTTATGGAGGGGCTTTTTATGTATTTGTGAATGCGGATTTCTTAAGAGTTGAACTTACTGATAAGAATTACAATAAGCTAATTGATTGGGGAAGAAAAATTAAGAAAGCCGTAATGGAGAAATTTGAAATTTCACATCCTTTTGAAGAGGATTTAAGCTTTTTATACGGAACAATTTTTACGGGAAAACCAAATAATCCAGAGAATCATAGTCGAAATGTGTGCATTTTCGCTGAGGGCGAAGTTGATCGATCGGCAACAGGGTCAGGAGTTAGTGCGCGCGCGGCATTGCATCATGCAAAAGGAGAGCTGAAATTAGGAGATAAAATTACGATTGAGAGTATTCTTAATACAACAATGGATGTTGAGATTAAGGAAGTAACAAAATTTGGAGATCATCAAGCAGTGATACCTGAGGTAACTGGACAAGCTTGGTTTAGTGGGAAAAATGAAACATGGATTGACCCAACAGATCCCTTAAAAAATGGATTTATATTTAGATAATTATGAAGAATACGTTTGGGTTAATAGTAGCGGTATTTAGTTTTTTATTTATTCACATTGGTTGTGCTTCAACGAAGGGCGTTGTTTCTAAGGAGTTAGTACAAAGTCAAGAATTGTTGGATAAACTGAAGGCAATACCAAGTGTGAAAGAGGTTAATGTGTTGAAAATTTGTGATCATTTTATCGAACACTATGAAATTTGGTTTGAACAAAAAGTGGATCCTCAGAAGAAAAACTCTTCTACATTTAGACAAAGAGTTTTATTAGCACATGCCTCTACTGATGCACCGGTAATAGTAGAGTTACAAGGATATCAAATACACTCACTAAGATCAGGAGAACTAGCTGAACTTTTTCAAGGAAATCAGATTACAATTGAGCATCGTTTTTTTGCCGAATCAAAACCAGATGGTGGAATTCCATGGGACCAATTAACGATCAGTAATGCTGCCTCAGATCAACATTTAATCATTGAAGAATTAAAAAAGGCAATTTATCCTAATAATAAATTTGTGACCACTGGAATAAGTAAGGGAGGACAAACAACAATGATTCATAGGTCTATGTATCCTAAAGATGTGGATGCAAGCGTTTGTTACGTTGCTCCTTTGAATTTTGAACGTGAGGACACGCGAATTTATCATTTTCTGGATACCGTAGGAACAAATGAGCAACGTTTTAAAATCAGGGAGTTTCAAAATTTATGCTTTGAAAGAAAAGCAACGATGATTGATTTATTGGAAAAGAAGGCAGAAGAAAATGAGTATTTATGGGATGTTGATTTGGAAAGGGCTTTAGAATTATATGTGCTAGAATATTCGTTTGCTTTTTGGCAATGGGGAGCTTACTCTTTTGATCAAATTCCTGACGAAGGAGCTACTTCAGATTCAATACTAAATCATATGTTAAATGTTTCTGGAGTTTCTTTTTTCGAATCAAAGGGAGTTGCAAATTTGAGACCGTTTTTTTGGGCAGCTCTAACTGAATTAGGGATGTATGGATACGATTATGAGCCATTTAAAGATTATTTATCAAAAAAGGAAGTGTATACCTTTGACTTTACATTTCCAGAAGGAAATCAAAAGGAATTTAATCCAATTGCCATGCAAAAGGTTAATGATTATATTCAGAAGGATGCAACGCAAATGATGTTTATTTATGGAGGTTTAGATACATGGGTGGCAACTGCGGTTCAACTTTCAGATGAAGCAAAAAAACGAGACTTAAAAAAACATGTTTTATCCACAGGGCATCACGGAACAAGAATCCGACATTTTGAAAAAAATAAACAGAAAGAGATAATCGAAACGTTGGAGAATTGGATGCAAACAAAGGTTAATTAACTTCTTGGCATTTATCTTTTAGCCAAGCTTTTTCTTCTTTGTTTAGGGAATGCTCTAATTCTGAATATACCTTTTTATGATATGTATTTAGCCAATCGATTTCACTTGGCAACATCATTTCTCTATTTATTAGAGTTGTTTCGATAGGACAAAGAGTCGTGGGTTCTAAGCCGATAAAAGTTCCGTATTCTGTCTCCATTACCTTTTTAGAAATAACAACATTCTCAATTCTAACTCCGAACTCTCCTTCTTTGTAGAACCCTGGCTCTATGGTTGTAAATTGATTCTCTTCATGCGGAGCGCTTCCTCTTGAGGTTGTTGTGCTAGTGGCAAAACCTTGTGCTGGTTCATGTACCATACCATATGCTCCAATACCATGACCTGTGCCATGCCCGTAGTTTAATCCATGTTGCCATAGATGAATTCTAGCTAATGCATCGAGTTGAATCCCCGTTGTACCTTTTGGAAATACAGCAGTTTCGAGAGCAATATAGCCTTTTAATACAAGAGTGTAGTTTGTTTTTAATTCATCTGTTGGACTTCCTCCTAACCATAGAACTCGAGTTATATCTGTTGTGGCATTTTCATATTGAGCCCCACTATCTAGTAACAGAACTCCATTATTACTTATGATGGATGAATTTTCCTCAGGTGCTGAATAGTGAATGATAGCCCCATTACTTTTGTATCCAACGATTGCACCGAAAGATTGGCTCTTATATAAAGCTTGTTTTGCTCGGAAGGATTCTAATTTTTTTCCAAGTTCATATTCAGAAATAGTTTCCGATTTAAGATGTGTATTTAACCAAATCAAAAATTGAGTTAAAGCTACTCCATCTTTTATCATTGCCGATTTTGCATTTGATATTTCAACTTCATTTTTGATGGATTTTAAATATTGAATTTTTGATGGCTTTAAAATCAACTTGCCTTTAATCGAAGATGCGCAGGCGAAATTAAGTGTAGAAGAACTGGTGATAACCTTTTTGTTTTCGGTTAGATGTTTTAGTTTTTCGAATATTGAATCATATGAGTGTAATTCTATGTTATCATTTTTTAAATCTGCTTGAAGATTTTCATCTACTCTGTGATTATGGACAAATAAATATGTCTTTTTTAAACCTACAATTGCATATGCAATTACTAAAGGTGTGTAATCGACATCTGAGGAACGAATGTTGAAAAGCCAGCATATTTCATCGAGACTTGAAATGAAATTATAGTCGGCACTTTCTGTTATTAATTCCTGACGTATTTTTTTAATTTTTGAGATTCTAGTTTCACCGCAATGATTGATAGAGTGATCTATAATTAACTGGGTTGGCTTATCTGGTCTTTGTGGCCATATTTCATCGATAAAATCTCCTGAATCAACTAGTTTTATTTCATTGTGTTTTGCTGTATCTTGAATATATTCTATTTGGCTAAGAGAGAATAACCGATAGTCAAGACCTATTACAGCTCCACGTTGAAGTTGATTACAGAGCCATGGAATATGCTCGGGAGCATGAGGAATTGATTGTTTATGTAGCTTTACAACTGTATTCTTACATTGTTTATCTACTTGTAGAAAGTACCGAGAATCTGTCCATAGAGCGGCTTCCGTATCGGTAACAACTAACGTTCCTGCCGAACCGTCAAATCCTGAAAGATAGGTTCGAATCTTCCAAAAGTCAGAAACATACTCACTTTGATGTGGATCATTAGATGGAATTATAAGTGCATCAATGTTTTCCTTTTTTAGTTTTTTACGGAGGAGTTGAATTCTGTCGTTTATTGTGTTCATCTAATGTAGATTGTTATAAAAATAATTTGCTGCAATTAAATCTTCCGAAGCATGTCCTACTGATTTAAAAACGGTGATTTCTTGTTGGGTATTTCTTCCAGGGTGCTCATTTTTGCAAAGCGAAAAAAGATCTGCAACAACGTCATCTTCTTTTATTATGCCTTCCTTTAAAGGAATAACAATATCTCCTGATTCATTTAATCCTCCTTGAAATGTGTCAACGAACACTGTGGAACGAAGGATGACATTATTATCCGCTTCGCGCGTATCTTTTTTGTAAGAACCTACTAGATCTATGTGCTGTCCATTTCTGAGAAGTTTACCTTTAATTAGTGGAGTTTGACTCAAGGTAGCGCATGAAATAATATCAGCCTTAGGAATGAATTTGTCAATATCTGAAATAGCTTTAATCGTAATGTTTAAATGTCGTAATTGATTTACTACGGCTTCAGCCTTTTTTAAATTTCTTCCCCAAACATATACATGATCTATGGGACGTTGACTACAATGAGCCTCAATGAGATTTGGAGATAAGGCTCCTGTTCCGATCATTAACAGTTTTGATGCATTGGGGCTTGATAAGTAGGATGAGGCTAGAGCAGATGCTGCCGCAGTTCTTTTTACGGTAAGTGACTTGCCATCAAGAAGTGCTTTGGGCTCTCCTTTATGTGCATCAAATAAAAGATACACTCCCTGAATTGAAGGAAGGTCATGTTTACCATTGTCAGGAGAAACGGTAACGATTTTAACGCCTAAATTTTGTCCTGCTTCCCAGGAAGGCATGAGCAATAAGGTAGAGTCTTGAGACTCTTTTGGGTTCGCATAATCATGATGATGACGCATGGGGGTTTCAATGTCATTTCTAAATCCAATTCGTAGTGATTCGATAAGGGTGTCAAATTGATTGCTTTCTTGAATTTGGGCAGCGGAAATATGGATCATATTAAGTTAAATATGCGATAAATATAAGATCTCATTTTCAATTCGAGAAGAACCGTTCTAGATATTTACATGGACGTTTTTACAAGGTCTCAGAAAGATTTAAATTGGAATTAAAACCAATGTTATATGTGCGGAAAAATGTATGAAACAGCTTAAATTGGATCAATTAATAATCAGTTTAATGATTTTTTTGTGCTGCTTTCTTTCAAACAGATAATTAACGTCTTTGTCATAGAAGGTTATAATTTTATTCTAATCGATATCTCATATATAGTTTTTTAAAGAATAGGTAGCGTTGTTTTTGCTCTAAAATTTAACATGATAGCCTACTCGTAGTCCATATTTTAGAAACCTAGCGGAGAAAGAACTAGTGTTTAATGTACTTGAATTTATGTCTAGACTTGTCCAAGGCATTAAGGAAATAGACTGTTTTTCGGTTAGATGGTAGCCAAG
>JAKVAS010000143.1 GCA_022448165.1 Crocinitomicaceae bacterium
ATATTGAATTGGGTTCGGGAGGAGCTGGTGCAGGCGGGGGAGGTAGATCTTTTTATTTAGGAACAGATGGAGAAAATGGAGGATCTGGTGGAGGTTTGGTTTTTTTAAGGGCTTTTAGTTCGCTGGAAGTGTCTGGAATTATTTCAGTGAGGGGGAATGATGGGGGAGTAGGAGGTAATGGTGGTAGTGGAGATGCTACAGCAGATTGTTGCAGTGATCCTTGTAATGGCTGTGATGAAAGAACTTTTTCGTCCGGATCAGGTGCTGGATCAGGAGCTGGAGGAGGTTCTGGTGGTGGAATTTTTATAGAGTCTTATGGCCCTGCTTTAATTTCTGGAATTTTAGATGTTTCTGGAGGTGATGGTGGAGATGGAGGTTCTTCTGGGGTTGGAGTCACATGTACATATACAGATTTCTTTTGTGGTGATCAAGACATATCAACAGGTGATGCAGCTTTGTCTAATGAAGGTGGAGCAGGCGGTGGCGGGCGTATTAAATTATATGTTTCCGATTGTTCTAATCTTAATTTTAACGGAACGGCTACAACGAATGGCGGTATGGGGAATGGAGTAGCAGAAGATGGAACTTATGAGGAGGTATGTGGTTACCTTGGTTTGGAAGAAGGCGAAATATCAATCGGATGGTCGATTTACCCCAACCCGTTTGTTGATGAAATTACAATAGAAGTTCTTTCTGGAATTGATTTTTGGGAGAGTAATAGTCTTCAAATTTTTAATTCGCTTGGACAAGAGATTCTTTCAAAGATGATTTTGGGAGAAGAAACAACAGTTAATATGTCCGATTATCCTGCTGGAATGTATACGGTTAGGATTATTTCTAAAGACAAAGTGGAAATGAAAAAAGTGCTAAAAAAGGAATGAGCGAAGCGGTTCATTTTGTCTAAATGAAAAAAAAACTCATAAATTTTCCTCAAACTATTTTCATTTATATAAAATAGTGATACCTTTGCACACCCATTTTAATGAATGGAATTTGAAATAAGCTCAAAAGGCAAACGCGCCAAAGTAGAGTATGCGGATGTGGTGAAATTGGTAGACACGCTAGACTTAGGATCTAGTGCCGCGAGGTGTGTGGGTTCGAGTCCCTCCATCCGCACGATCAGATTTAAAAAATGGTATAAGGTAGCTTGTACCATTTTTTGTTTGTAAGAACTTATAAAAAGAAAAACAATGAATGTAGTTCGCGAAGACATTGATGGTTTGAATGCACTGTTAAAAGTCACTGTTAATCCAGAGGATTACCAAGCAAAGGTAAAAGAGACGTTGAACAAGTATCGCAAAACGGCGAATGTTCCAGGATTTCGTCCAGGGCATGTTCCATTTGGTTTAATTCAAAAGCAATATGGAAAGCCAGTACTTCTTGAGGAATTGAACAAGGTTGTCAATGAGTCATTACAGAAGTTTCTTTCTGAAAACAAAGTTGAAATTCTTGGAAATCCAATCCCTAAACAAGGTGAAGATGTTAAAGGTGATTTCAATAAACCTGAAGATTTCGTGTTTACATACGAAATAGGTTTAGCACCAGAGGTTAAAGTTGGGCTTTCTAAAAAGAACAAATACGATTATATCAAGGTAAAGGTTGATCAGAAGCTAATCGATAAGCAAGTAGAAGATTTACGTCGTCGTTACGGAAAATTGATCTCTAGTGAGGAAGTTGGTGAATCAGATATGATTATGGCTCAATTTGTTGAGTTAAATGAAGATGAAAGTATTAAAGAAGGAGGAATTCTTCATTCTTCAACAATTTCAATGGAGTTTGTTGAAGACAAGAAGGTTTCTAAATCTTTGAAAGGGAAGAAGGTTGGAGACAAACTAATTGTTTCTCCAGCATCAGTTTCTAAAGGACCAAAAGACGCAGCGGCAATGTTGGGAATTGAAGAGTCTGCTTTGGAAACAATATCAGATAAATTCCAAATAACGATCAATGAGATCAAAGGAATGGAATTAGCTGATTTGAATGTTGAGTTGTTCGATAAATTATTTGGAGAAGGTGAAGTAAAAGACGAAAAAGCATTTATTGAACGTGTGAAAGCTGATTTAGATGGTATGTTCGTGAATGATTCAGATCGTATTTTCACAAGAGATGTTTATGATGATTTAATTTCTAAGACAGAAGTATCACTTCCAGATGAGTTTTTGAAGCGTTGGATTAAAATGTCTAACGAAAAGGAAATTACAGATGAACAAATTGAAGCTGATTACGAAAACTACTCGAAAAGCTTGAAATGGCAGTTGATTCAGGGGAATATCTTTAAATCTAATGACATTAAGTTAGAAAACGAAGAAGTAATCGATTTCACGAAAGGTTTATTGGTTAGTAATTACGCTCAATATGGAATGCCTGCTCCGGAAGATGAAGAATTAACGAAGTCTGCGATGCAAGTATTGCAAAACCAAGAAGAGGCGAATCGTGTATACGATATGTTAGCTGAACGTAAACTGACTGGTTATTTCAAAAACACGGTTAAAATGAATGAAAAGGAAGTTTCTTACGATGAATTCGTAGAGATTGCTTCAAAATAAAATTCAGAATGATATAGTAAAAGCCTCGATCAATTGATCGGGGCTTTTTTGTGCTTCTTATATTTAAAATGATGCAACCCCATAGATGATAGTAATATTTGTGCTTTAAGTAGTATCGTGACCTAATGTTACATATTCAATCTCAAAAGAGAGTGTAAGTTGATATGCTAGGCGGAAAGCTCTATTTCTCCCTATAGGCAATTACATAGAGTTATTAAAGACTTTTTTAAGCGAACTACATATTATTTTGAGGGCTTGTTTTAAGTTAAAAACTTTCAGTTTTTTTCTAGAATGCTAGAAAAATGAAAGAAAAAGAACGCGAGTTAACGAACCAGTCTATTCAAGGCCCTTTTCAATTAGAAGTTAACGAATGACGGTTATATTTCCCTCATGAGTTTCACTTAACCCGTTGTTAAAATTAACTTCATACATATAAGCATACACTCCGGAATTAACCTTTTTACCATTAAAATTACCATCCCATTGTATTGCAGGATCACTGGAACTAACCATTTTGTTTCCCCACCTATCGTATATATAGAAAGTAAAGTTGTTTACATCTTGCCCAACGATTATTGAAAACACATCGTTTTGTCCATCTCCATTAGGACTAAATCCGGTTGGAACATGGATTCCATTAGAAGTTGTAGAAGTCTCTCCAACAAGTTTAAATACAGCTGTTACTGTTTCTGGTTGTTCAATCATAATGGAATTCGTATCCTCGATTACTGGGGAAAGCATTGGGCCTGTAGTTACCTCCCAGTGGTCAAATTCATACCCAGGATAACCTTTAGCAATTGTATTGGTTGCTATTCCACCAAAATACGTTGTACTCCATGGGAATGAGTTCATCCAAATAGAGTTCACTTTAATTTCTCCAGCGCCAGCAGGGCTTACATTAAAAGTTACCTCATGAGGCCCCGTCAAATCATAGCAATCAATCAGTCCTTGCTCCAGGGCTGTACATCTTAAATCAATAAAATCTCTTAGAGCTTGAACATTATCGTTCCACTCAGTCATTGTACCACCCCATCGTGCAATTTGGTCAGGCATTTCAGGAGTAATTTCATTCAGCATGCTATCAAGTAACGAACTCATATAATCACATGAGAAATATGTATTTACAAGATCAATATATCGAGTGATATAATACTGCTCTACTAATGGATTTTCATTGATCAGTTTTTGGAGCACATCTGTATGGCCATCTCCTCCTGGGTTTGGTAAGTTTTCTACATTACAGGGGTCTGCATTAGCGGATGGATCAGGAATCCCCGTGAAATTAATATAATGTCCAAAAGTAGCATCCATGTCCCAAAGCACATAGCGCCATTTCTTTTTATCCCCATCTGGGTCCATTCCTCGCCACCAAGCAGTATTCCAATTTAACCAATCCTGATTAACCACATAAGAATTAAAAACAAAATAGTCACACATTGATTTCCAATTTAGAAGTGAATCTACATTGTCAAATTCAGGCCCGGGAGCCATGCTATTTCCATCTACATAAGCGACTAAATTTTGCCAATCAACCTGTGCGTTCGGCGCTCCATAATCTTCATCTAAAGTGCCCCATCTTTTCAGGTATTGCAAATCATATTTGTCTTGATCATAATAATAATCGGTGTAGTCATGATCATCCGCTTTTTCACGAATTTCGTAAACCCCCCAATACTCTCCATTCAAGTAAACTACACATGGTCTCCAAGTACGTTCATCCAATTTCATTTTGGCATGAATCGATAGGGTATGTATAAATGCATCTCTAATATGCGCACCTCCCGTTTCGAACGGGTAATTGTCACTTGCTGCCGGTTTTAATATGACCCTCTGAAATTCCTCTCTTGATTTTTCAGGGAAAATTCTGTGTTCAATATCACTATTATATCCAAATTGGTCCCGCATGATGTAATCAAAACCTCTTTGCGGATATGACCAAGAGTCATTTCCATGTTTATCAAAATGCCCCTCTCCATTATCTACAAATGTTCCATCTTCCTCAAATAATTCAAAAGCACCTTGATATTGTGTTGGGTTACTAAATGGTCCCGAATTACCATTTTCAATCAGGTCATAGACATCTGTTCCTGATACTGAAATCACGCAAACCTGATGTGTCACATCAATAAAATAACTATTTGTTGCTACAAAAGAAGGTTCTTCCGATCCAAAAGCAGCGGCTCGAACTACCGTAGTAGAAGTTATGCTTAACGGAGTAGAATAAATCGGTGATGTAGCGTTAGGTCTCGAACCATCTATAGTATACCTTATTGTTGCTGAGGTGTTTGAGCAAGTTATTGTAACAGATTGTGTTCCAGAATAAAATCCTGGTGCCAAACTCATAACTGGCGTTGGCTCGTAAAAATTAACTGCTCCTATATTTGGAGAATTTGGAGTTGGAGTCGTAAATAATTTCCAATCAGTAGCGCCATCCACAGAGCGACCAACAGAGTGGTCTTGCTTTGTATAGTGAATGATTTGTAATGAACTAACGATATTCCCAAGCGTATTAGATAGAATAATCCATTCTCCTTTCGTTTGAGTTAAGGAGAAGTTGGTATGAATTTCGGTACCGCTAGTTGTATTCCGTTTTGAACAGAATATAATTTTATACCCATTCGCAGGAATTATTGTTCCTGTCGGAACTTGCCATTTTAGAGGATTCCCAGGTTTATCGGATAAATAAAAACCAGAAATATCCGCAGGTGAGCTGGAAGTGTTGTATAATTCGACCCAATCCTTGTTTTCTCCGAAGGCATCTGCAATCGTCGTCATATTTGAACATGAGTACTCGTTGATTACAACTTGAGATAGTAAATTTGTAGACCAAAGGGAAAAGGAGAATACCACAAATATTCTAAAGGCCAAGAATTTAAAATTGGAAAGGCAATTCATCGGTTGAAGTTTAGTTCTAGTTTAATTTAGTAATAGCTAAGTAAGCGCCCTTTATTAATAACTTTTTTTGTTTAAAGTTCGTTTAGAGGACATTACTATTATTACTGACGAATAAATCACTCGGTTAGTTGCGTTTTCAATGGTAATGCAAAGCGTTTAGGTAAGAGGTTTTGACTAGCTACGTTTCTTTAATTTCTATTTTTGATTTAAATCATTTACTGATCGGATAGCTCTAATTTGTTATTTGCAAGATTTATTATTTTTTGATCAATTCATATAATCTTGCCATTGAACCAAAACATATTTCAACCTTCCATTTTCTTTTCTTTCTAAAAAGCCATATTCGTAACAAAACAAATAAACATCTCCTTTTTTGTTTTTCCAGTAATTGGTGAAATATTTTGGGTTGAATCCTTCCTTTAACAACTCCTCCTTCCGCACAGTAGCCTTGCCTGCCTTATTAAATAACTTTAATATTCGCCGATTCAATTTTAGTTGAACATCAATTTTGTTATACAAACTAGCTTCTTGTTCCCTGCTTTTTTGATAATGATATGAGGATTTACAATTCGGTGTACAAAATAATTTATCTATCCTGCCTTCTAAAGGTTCTTCACAATATAGGCATGGCCTTTTTCGCATACATGATTCGTATTTTATACGTTAGTTATACGTTTAAAGCTACGAATAAATTTGTTTGAAGCATCTTTATCTTCTAGTTTTAAAGTATGCAGCAAGGAAAGAAACATGTTACATTAAAGCATCTCTTTATACATAATAGAAAACAGATTGGAATAAAGTTCTATCCAGATAAGTTAATTCAGACGGTAATAAAAGGGTTGCCATCAGTAAAATGGAGTACTACTTTTGGGATGGCTTACATTGAAAATACGTGTCAAAATTTAAATTTAATATTTACTTCTTTTCGTGGTATAGCCTGGGTTAATGCGGGTACATTTCTCAATAAATCGAGTAATGTAAGGGGAGTCTCTTTAATTTCAGTAGACGCTTACAGAAAACGAAAGCTACCGTCAAATTATCGAAGCTGTCCTGAAGAGTTCTATGCTAAGTTAGAACTTAGGAAGTATTCTATGAATACGGCTCGGGGCTACATTACAATGTTCGAAAAATTCATGAATTCACATCCTGAATTGGAATTAATGGAAATTGAAGAAAATACAATACGACACTACATTTTGTCTTTGGTTCAGAAAGGAAAATCGGATTCTTATACTAACTTGATGATCAACAGCATAAAATTTTACTATGAAGTAGTTATGGAAATGCCTAATCGCTTTTATTCAATAGAGCGTCCTCGAAAGAAAGAAACGCTTCCTAAAGTAATTAGTGTAGAAGAAGTTCAATCATTAATTATGAACACAACGAATATAAAACATAAGTGTATCGTTAGCTTGCTCTATTCTTCTGGATTACGGAGGTCTGAATTATTGGATTTAAAGCTCACAGACATTGATAGTAAGAGGATGGTTATTAATGTGATAAGGGGTAAGGGGAACAAGGACCGAATTACTGTTTTAAGTCAAACGATTTTGGAATTGTTGCGAGATTATTATAGGGTATGCAAGCCAGAAATCTATTTGTTCGAAGGAGAAAAAGGCAAAAAGTATTCAGGGACTAGTGTTGGGAAAATAATTAAAAAAGCCGCTGTTAAATCAAACATAAATAAAAAAGTAACTCCTCATATATTGCGTCATAGCTTTGCTACTCATTTATTGGAATCGGGTACTGATTTGCGTTATATTCAGTCATTACTTGGACATAGCAGCACAAAAACAACTGAGATTTACACGCAAGTTGCTATAAATAATATACAACAGATTAAAAGTCCATTTGATTCATTAATTTTGAATAAGACATAGGGTGAATAAAACACACTAGTGTGTTTTATCGATATGTTATATGCAAGCACAAAAAATCTAAATGAAACAACTTACAGAATTAATAAATAAAGATGAGCCAGGTTGGGAATTAGTTTCTGAATGGATTAAAGATGCTACAAATAAAGTTCAA
>JAKVAS010000144.1 GCA_022448165.1 Crocinitomicaceae bacterium
TTCTTGCTGTTGATAAATGCCATTTAGACGTTCCTTCTGACATTTCCAACTTTTCCCCTATCTCTTTATGTGAATACCCTTCAATAACGTATAAATTAAAAACCATCCCTGTTGTGACTGGCAATTCAGCAACTAACATCATAATGTTTTCACATCCTAAATTACTTTCTGCTTCATTATTTTGTCCTTTGGAATAATAATCCAACTCTCGCTCATTATCACTTTTAGTAATTTGCGTATTGTATTTTTTATTCTTTCGATATTCATCAATCAAGGCATTAACCATAATTCTTTTGGCCCAAGCATTAAAATTGAAATCCTTATCGACTTTCTCCAGTGCCTTCAAGATTTTAATAAAACCGTTGTTATATGCTGCTCGAGCATCTTCTTCATTATTGTTATAGCGAAAACAAATAGGCATAAGCATACGGAAACAATACTCGTAAAGCCCATTTATAGCCTTACGGTCACCACGTGCACACGATTCAAGTATTTCTTGTGTGATGTCCATTGTTTGTTTCAACTGCCTTATTTTAGTGTCTTTACGCAATTTACCAATTTTAATCTATACTCACGATTTAATAATCTCTCTACTTCTTCAAGGTTTGTCTATATGTAACGCTCCTTTATTCAAAAGGGTTGGAAGCATTTCGTGATTTTGTCAAATAAAAGCTATTGGTAATCTTCATTCAATATAGAAAAGAGCCATAGCCCATCTATCACCTCCTATATTCTTTCTATCTTAGTAACGTATGAAACTACACTTGTTACGTCACGCTAAGACCGATCAACAATCCTCTACAGGGAGAGATTTCGATCGTAAACTTCTTCCTAAGGGAATTGTTCAGGGAGCTTCTCTTGCAAGATACTTCACTGACACAATTGTCGTAAATACCGTTTGGTGCAGTGAAGCGGCACGAACGCGAGAAACTCTTTCCATCATCCAAAAAAGCAATGAATTTGAAAACGTCTCATACTGTCAAGAACTGTATCTATGTTCTCGAGATGTTTTTCTACAAAAAATATGGTCTTTAAAACACTCTGATGACCTATTGATCGTTGGGCATAATTTCGGGATTTCTGATCTTGCGACTTACCTTACCGACGTTCATGTCGAGTTAAAGACAGGAGGATACATTTGCATTGAATTCCAAGCTGATTCTTGGGAAGAGACCTCTCGCGGAATGGGGGAAATCACGGCTCAGTTTCGTCCGAAGGTTTCTCTATAGTTTTTTTTGTGTCAACTTTTGAAGGTACATAATCATAAACTATTTTAAACCCTAACCGCTCTCTTTCTCGCTCTTCTTCACGTAATTTGGCTAATCGAATCCTTTCATTTAACTGCCCTTCAAAATCGGGTGGTTCAATCCCCATTTCTCTTTCTATTTCATATAGATACTTCGGCGATTGAGGACCTTTTTTTCTAAAAACAATAGCCAGCAATACTCCCGTTACCAATCCAGACAAATGACCTTCCCAAGAAACTTTCGCTTCAATAGGAAAAACACCCCAAATAAGTGATCCATATACGAAGGCTACAAAAAGTGAGATACTTTGCAGTGGCTTATACTTCCTCAATACTCCCGACATAAATAGAAACCCAACCATAGCATATATAACACCACTCATTCCAATGTGATAACTATTATTATTTGCTGCAAACAACCACAATCCAACCCCAGTCAACAGCCATGAAATCACAAATACCTTTAAAGCAATCTCTCGATAATAATATATGATTGCCCCCAAAAGCACCACCGTTGGCATTGAATTGTTCAGAATATGTTGAAATTCCATTTTTGAATGCAGTAAAGGCATAAATATGATTCCCATTAAAGTTTCAGGCGTTTTCGGCATTACACCCCACTTATAGAAAGGAATTTCAGGAAACAAATGATCTGCCCAAAAAACCAACCACATCACAATCAATAAAAGTGTCGGATATACCACTGCTTCAATTGCTGATCCAAACCCATGTTGTACTTTTCGCATATCCTATGGTCGTCAACTATTATGCCTTCTCTTTTAAGGTGACAAGATGACAGTTTAAACTATGAATACAAAACTTGTTTTAATTAGACCCTATCAAATTTACACGATCATTAAAGATTTTAACATCTTCAAGGGCTGATTTCACGAGAGATCAAAAGGAATAGTTTATCTTTGATACTATGGATGAGATTATCAATCGCGTAAAAGAAAGCAGCTTGATTGCTATGGATTTGGCAGATTTTAAACCTAGACTGCCACTGGTTGGAATTGACATTTCTGAACAACTTTGGCAAGGACTTGTATTAAAAGAAAAGGATTTCCGAGCCTGGATAAAAACAAATGATTGGGAGCAATACAAAGGGAAAGCAGTATACATTCACTGCTCCAGCGATGCAATCATTCCTACTTGGGCCTTTATGTTAATCGGTTCAAGTCTTCAAGATTACACTGATGATTATATTGTTGGTGAGCGACTTGACCTAGAGAAACAACTCATTTTAGACCGTATTCAATCAGAACCTCTAGACAAATACATTGATGGAAGAATGATCATTAAAGGCTGTGCAGATATTTCCTGTCCAGAATATGCAATGACCGCATTAATACGTCATTTACAACCCGTTGCTAAAAGTATTATGTATGGCGAACCTTGTTCTACCGTTCCCGTTTTCAAACGGAAATCGTCGAAAAAGTAAAACCTCTTTCCTTCAGGGAGTCAATTAAAGCTGGCAGTAGTTCTTTCGTTCGATTTACTGTTTTTTTATTGTCATGTAAGACCAAGACATCTCCTTTATTAATTAGACTACTTTTCTCAAGAATTCTTTCGATTGGAATTGTTATATCATAATCATAAGAGAGCCAAGACCACATAACAATTTGAAACTCTTTCGCAATAACTTTTGCATGCGTCATTGGCAATCGCCCATATGGAGGGCGAAACAAGTCAGAATCTATCAATTTTCTTGCCTCATGAACCGATTCAAGATATTCTTTCTTACTGATCTTGGTTCCTTTATCATGGTACATTGTATGATTTCCAATTGCATGCCCATCATTGATCGTACGCTTCATCAACGCAGGAAATTTCTTTGCATTTGCTCCTACACAGAAGAAAGTAGCCTTTACCTCCTTTTCCTTAAGTAAATCAAGAATCCATGTTGTTAGCTCTTCCGTTGGACCATCATCGAACGTAAGATAAACCACATTTTCATTCATCGAAAAACCCCAAAGTCTTTTAGGAAAAATCCATTTAAAGAACCTTGGGGTTTTAAAAAACTTCATCTTAGCGAAGATCTTAATTCGCTGGAACTTGTAACACGTCGTTTATTGACGGTGAATTGTTTGTCGGAACCTCAGCCTTCTCGTCAATCAATCCATATTTAATTGCAATTGCCTCTGAATAATCCTGAATACCGAACATTTGATTTGCATATCTTCCAGCATTCGATCCACGACGGATACTTTCCCCGTTATCTTCAGCCATTTCTCTCAGATCATCAAACATATTTGGGAACATTGTAGAATAGATATATTGAATCTTCTCACGTGTACGCTTTGCCAATCCCCCTTCTGGATTTCCAGAATTTTCATCAATCGCTGCCATGCTAATCTTGAAATACCCATCCAACGCAGCATACAAATCTTTTGTATTAGAAGGTGAAGTAGACACGCCACGTTCACTTTTATCAAAATACTCAATAACTGACTCCAATTGATCAGCAACAATCGCCCCAAGCTTCTCGGCTTCTTCAATCTCTCCTGCCATATAAAGAACACCTACATAATCATGCAATACACCGTCTGTATATGAACTCAACTTCACTCCATTCAATGAATAATCATCTCTAGGATTTCTACTTGCAGAAGGCTCAGACCAATCCAAAACAATATCGGCAGGCATTACCTCAAGAGATCTTTTTATCAAATTTGCCGCTTTCTTTTTATACTCTTCAATTTGCTTTTTCGTAACCTCTGGTTTCTTCGGAGCAAATTCAGCCGGAACATCTTCCAAATTAGCAAATCGTTCATAGTTTTCATATTCACTTTCAGCACGAATCACTCTAGAGATAAACTCTTCCGCCAAGGATAGGAAATGTAACCTATATTGAGAAGTGTGTCTTCTTGTATAGTAATCCGTTAATACATCAGGATTACTCATGTTTCCAAAAGAATAATTTTCCATCAAGTTATCGTACATACGATCAACTACAAATCGATCAGAAACGAAACGTTGCCTTCCTCCACCGATTGATGCAGAGTACCCAAGTTTCAGTGGGCTCAATTCAAAGGCCATTCCATTTTGCTTCACATATTCTGCACGATACAATGCCATTGACACATCTGAACCTCCTGGAGATGAGAAATAAATTCCTCTTTCCCAATCGTTATTTGCCAACACATCAAGCATCATCACTTGCTCACGCGTAATTCCACGCTTATCAAAGCTAAATCGTAATTCCTTATGACATGTTTCTTTCTGTTCTTTTGTAATCTGACCCGATTTAACTGCATTATCAACATTAACAGGAAGTACAAATCCTGAACTTGGAAAGATTCTTAATGTACGCCCTTCATAGTTTACTAGATTATCATCATTACGAACAAACTCCATTGCTTCTGCAAGGTTTGTATAATTCCATGATTTATCTAGATCGAAGACCATTTTCTGAAACGCCTGAGCTGTTTGTTGATCTGTAGTAATGTTTCTTCCTTCAAGATTTGAAAGAATATCCATACAAACACGGAACTTAACATACAACTGGTCTGTTAAACTCTTTGAATTATCTACTGGACGACTAATCACTTGCTTATATTTCTCTAAGCGTTGAACTATTTTACCATCAGCTGCTTTCATAGTTAACAGCATTGGCATTGCTTGTTGCGACAAGCCATTTAACGAAGCTACTACTTGCTCTGGGTTAGCTTTAGCACGCAAATCAATAACCTTCTTAATTATACGTTGATCAGCACTGATATAAAATAATTCAATCAAATCAGTAAATAATACCTGGTCCGTATTTCCGGCATACATCAAAATCTGATCCTCCGTAAACTTAATCGGTAACGGCTCTGATTCATATGCCTTCATCTTCATTTGATTCGTATACCAATCTGTTTGCATTAATGACAAATTACATACACGAACGCTTGTTTTATGACCTTCAACTTCTTGCATATACCAAAGAGGAAAGGTATCATTATCTCCATTCGTAAAGATAATCCCATTGTCTTCGCAAGAGTTTAAATAATTCATTGCTAAATCTCTTGCTGATGTTTTCAAACTACGATCGTGATCATCCCAACCTTGAACACCAAGGATTAATGGAACAACTAAGGAAAGTAAAATTGCTACGGATGCTCCCTGCTCCTCCTTTTTCAGAACCTTCCCAAGCAACACCATGACTCCAATAACAATTAAGGAAATCACAGCAATATACAACCAAGCTAACGTAGAGGTTAACTCAATTCCTCCACCTGCATTTCCTATCAACATGAACAACGTAAACCCACCTGCAATAATTCCCATTCCGACAAACTCTTTCTTTTTGAAAGAACGGAAAGCTTCATAAAGTGCGTAAACACCAACACCTATCCAAAGCGCAAAGAAATAGAATGAACCTGCATATGCGTAATCACGTTCTCTTGGCTCAAATGGTTTTTGGTTCAAATAAACAAGAATCGCAAATCCTGTAAAAAAGAATGCCAAAAACACTACAAATGCATCTTTTGGGGCTCGATAGAAATGAAAAACAAAACCAATAAACCCAAGAATTAACGGCAATAAATAAAACCTGTTATTAGATGGGTTATCCTTAGAGAAATACGGTGAGTGTTCTCCTTGATCACCAAGTCTAGCACTATCAATTGAACTAAAACCAGATATCCAGTTTCCACGCATTTCGTCTCCATGACCTTGGATATCGTTTTGACGACCACTGAAGTTCCACATGAAATAACGCCAATACATCCAGTTCACTTGATAATTGGCAAAATACCTCATGTTCTCACCAAAGGAAGGCAATCGCTGCTTATCATTCCCAATATTAGTTCCAACATCTTCTGAAGGGTCATACCCCGACCACTTCTTATATCCACTAATTTTTTGCCCTGGATTGCTCCAATACATCCGAGGGAAGAAAGTAGTTTGCGCATAGGTTGCAACCCCCTTCTTACGTGTTCTAGCATTAGACTCGAAATATTTCTCTGAAACATCTCCTCCCTTTATGTTCTTAGCATATTCAATCGCAGGAGCTTCTTCCTTAAACGCTTTAATATCTTCTCCATTCTTTTGAACTACAAAACGGCGTAAGTAAAAAGGGGATAAATCTTTAAACTCTTCCTGTCCGTTTAACTCTGAGTTCCAATATTGTCCAAATAAAATAGGTGCCGAACCATACTGTTCCCGTTTCAAGTAAGCGTGTAAGGTCACCAAGTTTTCTGGGTCATTTTCATCCAATGGAGTATTCGCATTTGAACGAATAACGATTACTGCAAAAGATCCGTAACCAATGAGCAAAAGAATCAATCCCATTAAAGCAGAATAAAAGATTCTATACCCTTTCTTTCGAGCAAATTTAAGCCCAAAATAGCATCCCGCAATCAATAAAATGAAAAAGAATATTGTTCCCGAGAAGAATGGTAGTCCTAATGTGTTCACAAAACCAACCTCAAATTTAGATGCTAGTGAAACTGAACCAGGAATTACTCCTTCTTGAATAAAACCTAAAACAACTATCGATAATACTCCAACAAGAAAAATATGCAATGGCTTAACAATCGTTGAGTATCTAAAATAAATAACATAGGCAATTGCAGGCACAACAAGAATACCAAGAAGGTGTACTCCAATGGCCAATCCTAATAAGAACATTATAAGCAACAGCCAGCGATCCGCGGAAACAGATGCATTTAACCGCCCATATTGAATCGACATCATTTCTTCATCCCACTTAAGGATTGCCCAAAATATTGCCGCTGTGAACAAAGATGACATTGCGTACACCTCTCCCTCTACAGCCGAGAACCAAAATGATTCTGTGAACGTATAAGCAAGAGCGCCTATAGCTGCACTACCAAAAATCGCAATTTTATCTCCTTTTGAAATTTCCGTTTTGACTTTCAGTACCATCTTCTTCACGAGCATGGTAATAGACCAAAACATGAAGAGTATTGTTAATGAACTAGACAACCCAGATAGACGGTTGATCCAAACAGCTACATTTTCAGGTTCAGCAAAGAATGAGAATAAACGCCCCAAAACCAAAAAGAACGGTGCGCCCGGGGGGGGTCCTACTTCCAACTTGTATGCAGCAGTGATATACTCTCCACAATCCCATAAACTTACAGTATCTTCAATGGTTATGAAATAAACGATCGTTGCGATCAAAAAGATAAACCAGCCTAGGTAAAAATTAATTTTCTTATAGTTCATATGTAGCTATTAAGTCGACTTTAAAA
>JAKVAS010000145.1 GCA_022448165.1 Crocinitomicaceae bacterium
AGAAAGTCCATCTGAGCCATGAGCAATCATATCAAATGCCTCCTTACCATCTCCCACTCCTCCAGCTGAAATAATAGGAATAGAGCATTCTTTCTTCAACAATGGAATAAGTTCTCGATATGACATTGGGCCAGCATGCCCACCTGCTTCTTTGTTCACTGCAATAACTGCATCCGCGCCTAATGCTTCAACTTTCTTGGCATATTTTACATCTACAACATCACAAAAGACTTTTACTCCATGCTTCTTAGCTTGATTTATCGTTTCTTCTGGAGAGCCTAATGAAGTAATTATGAAGCCAATCTTTTCTTCACAACAAACCGTTAACTGTTCTTTGTACAGAAAATTTGATTTATTGACAATCAAATTAATTCCAAAAGGACCTTTTGCTTCCTTTTTAATCCATTGAATTGTTGAACGTAACTCATCAACTGTTCTATAGTTTAACGCAGGAATTGCACCAGTAACCCCCGCATTAATAGCCTCCACAATCATTTCTTTATTCGAAACAAGAAACATCGGAGCTACAATCATTGGAAAATCAAGTCCTAACATTCGGGACAATCCAACCTCTTTCGCATTGTTCTTCATGAGGCGAATATAATGAAAAACTACTATGTACGCATAATTAAATACATTAAAAAAACATCGTCTCTAAGTTGATTACGTGCTTTTCACGATTAACTTTGTTTTATGTCATTAACAAAAGCTTGGATCAGTGCAATGCGTCTTAGAACATTGCCATTATCGTTATCAGGTATTATTATGGGGTCAGCCGTAGCCTATTACACCGATCATTGGGATTCAGTTATTTTCTCATTAGCCATGATTACGACAATTCTTTTTCAAATTGTCTCAAATTTAGCGAACGACCTTGGTGACGGAGTAAAAGGAACTGACAATGAAAATCGTGTTGGGCCTGATCGAATGGTCCAGTCTGGAATTATTACTTCCCAACAAATGAAACGTGCGGTAATACTCACTTCAATTTTAAGTCTCATTTCTGCACTCACATTATTATATGTTGGATCAAAAGATCTTCCAACTGGAATCATATGGTTTTATGCAGGGCTTGCTATTTTCTGCATCATTGCAGCAATCACCTATACTGTAGGGAAAAAGGCTTACGGATATCACGGCCTTGGGGATTTAATGGTTTTTATTTTCTTTGGATTAGTAAGTGTTCTCGGTGTCTACTCACTATATGCTAAATCATTCCTTTTTGAAAACATCTTATTAGCATGCTCTGTTGGACTCTTAAGCACAGCTGTTTTGAACTTAAATAATATGCGTGACTTTTCTAATGATGCAAATTCTGGCAAAAACACATTAGTTGTTAAGATGGGGCCAAACTCTGCAAAATTTTATCATACAATATTGATTTTTCTGGCCATTTTCTGTCTCGCTGGATTCATGATCCCATTTAAGAATCCAATCCTTTTTATAGCTTTAATCCCATGTACTCTCCTAATCGTACATCTTCGAAAAGTTATGATGATCAAGGAACCTAAAAACTTTGACCCTGAACTAAAAAAGGTTGCGCTGACAACATTCTTAATCTCGATAGTTCTTTTTATAACGTTGATTTTCCTTAAGCCATGATCAAAGCGCAATTCAAAAAGAAAGAATTTAAATTTAAAAGACCCAGTGGAACAAGTAGAGGAGTTTTAACCATTAAACATGCTTGGTTCATTGAAGTGTGGAATGAGAAAAATCCTTCAATCAAGGGACTTGGTGAATGCAGTATTATCCCTGGCCTATCTCCCGACTTTGAATCTTTTAAACAATACGAAGAAAAATTAAGTCAAGTATGTGAAAACATCCATCAAGATTTAAATAATTTCCCTTCCATTAAATTTGGAATAGAATCTGCGCTATTAGATTTAAAAAATGGAGGTAAACAAATCTATTTTACTAACGACTTCTCTCTAGGAAACAAACAAATCGATATTAATGGCCTTGTTTGGATGGGAGACGTAAGCTTTATGCAGGCACAAGTGAAAGAGAAACTTTCTCAAGGATTCACAACAATTAAAATGAAAATTGGTGCGATAGATTTCGATAATGAGATTTCCATCCTAAAAGGTATACGCACCAATCATTCAGTGGAAGAAATAACACTTCGCGTGGATGCTAATGGTGCTTTTACAAAAGATGATGCTTTAAATAAGTTAAACCGCCTAAATGAACTAGGCATTCACTCGATAGAACAACCGATAAAAGCTGGGCAATGGGATTTAATGGCAAAACTTTGTAAAACCACTCCAATTCCTATTGCTTTAGATGAAGAACTCATTGGAGTTAACGATTTAAGCCAAAAAATTGAGTTACTGGAAAAGATAACTCCACAATATATTATACTAAAACCAAGTTTACACGGCGGAATCTCTGGAACAAGGGAATGGATTGAACTTGCTGAAACGCGCAGTATTCCTTGGTGGATTACTTCAGCTTTAGAATCAAATGTTGGACTGAAGACAATTTGTGAATTATGTGCTGAATATGACAATCCTCTTCCGCAAGGCTTAGGCACAGGGTCACTATATACCAACAATATCAAAAGTGACCTGCATGTATCCAATGGCAGAATTTTCCTTCATTAAGTTTCTAACTAAAGAATTTTAGCAATTTTAACTAAAAGGTAGTAACATTTTGTCTACACAAGAAGTTAACGACACTGAGTGTTTTCTCAATTACCAGTGACAGTTTCAGAAGAAGATCTACTATAAAACTATAACCTCTTTAACCCTACTCGCTTACGATTAATGTCTACTTCCAATACCTGTACCTCTACATGATCATGTAAAGAAATATACTGTGTAGGATCCTCTACATATACATCTGCCAATTGTGACTTATGAATCAAACCATTTTCCTTAATTCCAATATTTACAAATGCTCCAAAGTTGGTGACATTAGTAACAATTCCCGTTAACGACATTCCAGGTTGGACATCCTGAATTGTCTTTATTCTATGATCAAACTCTAAAACCTTCGCCTTTTCCCTAGGATCTCTTCCAGGCTTATTTAGCTCAGATACAATATCCTTGAAGGTATACCCATCAATCTCTGGAAAATCTTCTTGTTTCAACTCTTTTAATTTATCCGTATTTCCGATCAACGACTCCACAGTAACACCAATTTTCTTTGCCATTTTTTCAACAAACGCATAACTCTCAGGATGTAATGATGAATTATCCAATGGATTTTTAGCTTTACGAATTCGAATAAAACCTGCTGCTTGCTCAAAAGCCTTGTCTCCCAGACGTTTCACGTTCTTTAATTCTTCGCGCGAAGCAATACCTCCCATTTCATTACGATAGGCAACAATATTCTCAGCTAAAGTTGGGCCAAGTCCAGAAACATAGCTTAATAAATATGGAGATGCAGTGTTAACGTCAACTCCCACAGCGTTTACACAGGAAATAACAACATCATCCAATGCACTTTTCAACATTGGTTGATTTACTTCGTGTTGATATTGTCCAACTCCAATAGATTTTGGATCAATTTTTACCAATTCGGCCAACGGATCCATTAGTCTTCTACCAATTGAAACTGCCCCACGCACTGTCACATCATAGTTAGGAAACTCTTTTCTAGCTATTGAACTCGCCGAATATATCGAAGCTCCATCTTCACGAACAATAAATACTTGAACATCTCTAGAAAAATGAATGTGTTTAACCAATGCTTCTGTTTCGCGACCTGCTGTTCCATCCCCAATGGCAATCGCATCAATTTTATATGATTCTACCAACTGGCTCAATTTTGCCTTTGCTTTAGCTGATTCTTTTTGAGGAGGATGGGGGAAAACCGTCGCATTTGTTAATAGCGCACCTGATTCGTCTACACAAACAACCTTACACCCTGATCTAAATCCTGGGTCAATAGCCAATGTTCTTTTTGCACCAAGCGGCGGTGCCAACAATAATTGGCGTAAATTTTTGCTGAACACAGAAATGGCTTCTTTATCGGCCTTTTCCTTCATCACAGAAAGAACTTCGTTCTCCAAGGATGGACGTAATAACCTTCTATATGCATCCACACAAGCTTCGGTAACGATATCTGAACATGCGTCATTCCCTTTTACAAAAAATCGTTTTACTTGTTCTAGCACTCCCTCTTCTTCTGGTCGTGCTTTTACATTTAACAAACCTTCTCTACTCGCTCTATAAAGCGCTAAAAATCTGTGTGATGGACAACGGTGCAATGGTTGATTATAATCAAAATAATCTTTGTATTTATCCGCCTGATCCTCTTTCCCCTTAACCAACTTAGACGTGAGTATAGCTCTACGTTCAAATATTTGTCTCAACCGAACTCGTAGATTTCCCGTTTCATTAATCCACTCAGCAATAATATCTTTAGCTCCAGCTATAGCATCTTCAATTTCATAAATTTCACCCTTCAAAAACCTCTCTGCAGATACTTCAGGATCACCACCACGTTGCGACATGATAATTTTAGCCAATGGCTCCAATCCCAATTTCTTTGCCTTTTCACCTCTTGTTAATCGCTTTTGTTTAAATGGCAGATAGATATCTTCCAATTCCGTAGAATTAAATGTTTCTAAAATTTTAGCCCTTAAACTATTATGCATCTTTCCTTGCTCTTCAATAGAGTCAATTATTGTCTTTTGCCTTGCTATCAAATCCTCAAATTTCTTTGATTGATCTCTAATTGCAGCAATCTCTACCTCATCTAACCCTCCTGTTTTCTCCTTTCTATATCGAGCAATAAAAGGAACCGTTGCTCCCTCATTTAAAAGCTCTAACACATTGGAAATTCCTTTATTTGGTAAACTTGTTGAAGTTTGGACAAATTCTTGTAATTGCATAATTGAACATTTGAAGAACAAAAATAGAAATCTGATTTAGCTATCCTTCGCTTTTGTTATCTTCGATTTAATTATTTTAATATGAAAAATATTTTATTTGGTTTTATAGCAAGTACATTACTCCTCGCTTGCTCCCCTAAAACAACTACAGAGGTAATCACAGAATCAAGTGATACCACTAATGATGGAATGCCAAAGGCTGATATAGCCGAAGGGAAAGTAGTGTATTTAAAAGACTGTGGTCGTTGTCATTACCAAAAAAGCGTTGACGGCTATACAAAAGAACAATGGTCTAACATCTTACCCCGAATGGCTAAAAAGGCAGAATTAGACGAGACAGAGACTAGACAAATTGAGGCATACATCACCTGGGAATTGGACCATGATTAACGCATTAAAAGATTTAACAGTAATTGATGCAAGTACTGTACTTGCAGGCCCTTCCGTGGGAACCTATCTTGCTGAGCTGGGAGCTGATGTAATCAAAATCGAGCATCCAACACATAAAGACGTTACACGAAACTGGAAATTACCATCAGAGGATAAAAACTCATCCATTTCGGCTTATTTTTCAAGTATAAATTACCTTAAATCGTATGAATCTGTTGATTTTAGAGATAAAGATGATTTAAATCATTTTCTAGAATTAATCGCTTCGGCTGACATTCTAATCACTAACTTTAAAAAAGGAGATGACCGAAAATTTGGAATAACGGAGGACGTTATACGCCAATGTAATCCTCGGCTAATTCACGGAAAAATTAACGGGTATGGAAACGAAAGTGATCGCGTTGCCTACGATTTAATTCTCCAAGCAGAATCTGGATTTATGTCCATGAATGGAACTCCTGAAAGCGGACCTGTTAAAATGCCAGTTGCGCTAATCGATGTTTTGTCGGCTCATCATTTAAAAGAAGCAATTCTATTGGCATTATATCAGAGAGAAAAATCAGGTAAAGGAGCTCATTTTAGTGTTTCACTATATGATGCAGCAGTTAGTAGCTTAGTTAATCAAGCCTCAAATTATCTAATGGGGGGTAAAATCCCTCAGCGTATTGGAAGTTTACATCCCAACATTGCTCCTTATGGGGAACTTTTTCAAACAAAGGATGGAGATACCATTACATTAGCTATTGGATCAGACATACATTTCCAAAAACTATGTGATGTCCTTGACTACTCTGATTTAATCTCTGATGATCGTTTCATTGACAATCAATCAAGAGTTGTAAATCGTACGGAATTATATACTTTACTTCATTCAGGAATTAAGAAAAGAAATTCTAAGGAAATTCTTTCTGCATTACATGCTAAAAATATTCCAGCGGGAAAAGTGAAAAATCTATCCGATGTGTTTATGGAGCAATCTGCACAATCACTTATCCGCGAAGAAATCATAGATGGTGTTAAAACCAAACGTATAACTTCAGTTATTTTCAAATGAGTATAGAAATTAGATCTCCCAAAACAGAGTCAGAATGGAATACGTACTATTCAATGCGTTACGAAATTTTGAGAAAACCCTTGAATCAACCTTTAGGAAGTGAACGAAACGATGGAGATATTGAAGGAATTCATTTTGCCTTGTACGACAATCAAGTTCTTCGAGCGATTGCTAGATTAGACCAAGCAGAAATTGGAATTTCACAAGTAAGATTCGTGGCTGTAGACACCTCCTTGCAAGGAAAAGGATATGGAAGAAAGATCATGCATGCCGTCGAACAACATTCTCGTAAATCAGGTAATACAAAAATAATTCTACAAGCTCGAGATAACGCTCTTGCTTTCTACAAAAAACTGGATTACCAATTAATTAAAAAGACACATTTACTATTTGGTATAGTCCAACACTACTTAATGGAAAAAGAGCACAAAAGTTAACCGATCAAAACTAATTTGATTTTCTAATCTGCCGATCAATCTTTTTTGTAATAAATCTGAAAAGAAGTTCAGCATCTTTAGAATTCAGTTTCCGCCCGAATCGAGCTACTTTTCCTAAATAATCAAACTCAAGACGCTCTCCCCCTCTAACCCAAGGAGACTTTTCCCAGGTAGATTGTATTGATCGTTCTTTTGGTGTAAACACACGTACTTTAGAAATATTCCCTAACAAATAGGATTTTGCTTTACCATAAGACTTCACCGACCGCTTGTAGGTGAATGAGGCTTCATCAATTTTAATTAGCTCTTTGCCCCATAATAACCAGAAAAATGAACGACTAATTTTAACCATGAAGTAAAGCCAAAAGGCGAGAAACACATACAGTGCTATATTTTCCTGTTCAGAAAATTTAAACGTAAAAGATGACCAAATGACAATAGCTCCAATGGTTGTCCACATTGCCACCCAAGCGCCCATAGCTCCTCGTACCCATCCAACGTTCTCTGGATGAATAACAATTGTTGTCTTTTGCTTGTCATCTACAAAGCTTATGCGTTCTCCAATCCATTTCATGGTACAAAAAAAAGAAAAAATTACTCAAGAAAGAAAAAGGGAGACTCGTTTTAAACAAATCTCCCTTTTTTTTAATTTATTACTGATAACTTAATCACCAATCGTTTTGT
>JAKVAS010000146.1 GCA_022448165.1 Crocinitomicaceae bacterium
GAATTTGCAATATCTACCTTAAAAAGTGCAATCACAAAAGCTTTATCGTCAGCGAAACTATCCTCCCCATTATTCATAAATTCGAAAAAGGTTTCCCCTTCACGAATTTCGAGTAGCATTTTACGGAACATTTCTTGATGCTCGTCTCCAATCCAGTTAACCTTTCTATCTTCAGAAACACTTCTTAGCTCCGGACTTGATTCTAGAATATCAATAACCCTATTCTCAACAAACTTAAGGTTCGGGTTTAAGTCTTCTTCTTTTGGACGAATCTTCTTTTTATTCTCTTCAATTCTATGATTAGCGATTGATTTCAATTCTGAAAAGGTTAATAACATGTATAAATACAAGTCATGAATTCTTTCCACAGCAGTTAATAACTCCTTTTCTGATTTCCCATAATTATCCTCTTTGGATTGGAAAAAGGCATACAAAGATTGTAATACCTTAACTCTTAAATGTCTTCTATTGAGCATTCTAAAATAAATTATAAAGGAAGCTTCACATTCCCAATAGCTTGGATACGCTCTTCTGCCATCTTATTAGCTATTTGATAAGTAGGAATATTCTCTGATTGAGAACGATCTACGATATTCTTAATTGTCGTGTAAATTTCATCAGCTTTACCAAGCGCCCATTCCGAAGAAAGCCCCTTAACTTCAGCATAACAATTGATAACACCTCCTGCATTCAATGCAAAATCTGGAGCATAAATAATTCCTTTATCCATTACCGCTTGACCATGAACATTTTCAACCTTTAGTTGATTATTTGCTGCCCCTGCAATGATTGAACATTTCAGCCTAGAAAGAGTATCATCATTTACAGTTGCTCCAAGAGCGCATGGAGCATATATATCCATATCTATATCATAAACTTCATCTAACCCAACAACTTTTGCTCCATAAGTTTCTGATACACGCTTTAGCGTTGGTTCATGAATATCGGAGATGAAAATTTCGGCTCCTTCTTTTGATAAATACTCAACAAGATATTCTCCAACATGACCTACTCCCTGAACAACAACCTTTTTACCAGATAATGAATCTGACCCAAACTGAACCTTAGCACAAGCCTTCATTCCCATGTAAGTACCTTTGGCCGTCACAGGAGAAGGGTCTCCGCTTTTCCCAGGTAAACCAACCACATGATCAGTTTCCATACTTACCCATGCCATATCTATAGGAGAAATTCCAACATCCTCAGCTGTAATATATTTACCCGCAAGACTATTTACAAATTTACCGAACCTTCTAAAAAGAGCTTCAGACTTCATTGATCTAGCATCACCAATTATTACAGCTTTACCACCTCCCAAGTTCAATCCAGAAATTGAATTCTTATAGGTCATTCCTCTTGAAAGACGAAGCACGTCATTCAACGCCTCCATTTCACTCTTATAAGTCCACATACGTGTACCGCCAAGAGCTGGTCCTAAAACAGTGTTATGTACAGCAATAATAGCCTTAAGGCCAGTCTCGTTGTCATTACAGAACAATAATTGTTCGTGATTATATTTGCTCATTTGAGCAATCACTGGGTTTTGCGCGAGGTCAGTCTCCTCAATGTTTTTTACTTCAAACATAGATCAAATAAATGTTATATCAAGTCTATTGTATACTTTTACAACGTCATGTAAAATAGCGTGGCAAAAATAGCAAATTATTCGCATGAAGTCGCTCGGCTACTTAAACAAATATTTCTTCAAATATAAATGGCGTTTGCTTTTGGGCATTGCCTTCATTATTTGCGTGAATTACGTCAAGGTTAAAATGCCCGAATACTTCGGTACCAACTTTGATGAATTAAATGAAGGGAATGGAGAAAGAGCAACTAGTGTAATGACTTTTGCTCTTTACATGGGAGCCGGATATTTGTTGCTTTCATTAATTTCAGGAACTTTTCTTTTCTTACAACGACAAACAATTATCATCATGTCGCGTTTGATTGAATATGATCTAAAGAATGAGGTTTACGATCAATATCAGAAATTATCAAACACCTTTTACAAGAAAAATAGCACAGGAGATTTAATGAATCGTATCTCTGAAGACGTAACAAAGGTTCGTATGTACCTTGGACCTGGGTTAATGTATACCATCAACCTTCTTTTCTTGTCCATGTTATCAATATATAAAATGGTTAGCATTAATGGCTACCTAACAGTGATTGTACTTCTACCTCTCCCCTTAATGTCATTTTTGATTTACAAAGTCTCTTCGAGAATGAATCGCTTGAGTGGTGTCGTTCAAACTGAGCAATCTCACATGTCTACTCTAGCTCAAGAGTATTTTTCCGGCATCCGCGTCGTAAAGGCATACTCGAGGGACAAAACTGTTCAAGACAAATTCGATGACTCTTCAGAATCATACAAGGAAAAGAACATGCGTTTAGTATTGGTCAACTCCTTATTCATTCCTATCATATTTGCGCTAATTGGTTTGAGTACCTTACTCGTTCTATACATTGGGGGATTACTACATTATAGCAATCAAATTTCGCAAGGAGACATAATTCAATTCATCTTTTATGTAAACATGCTAACATGGCCATTTGCATCTATCGGATGGGTTACCTCTTTGATCCAACGAGCAGCGGCGAGTCAAACCCGTATCAATGAATTTTTGAATGAAAAATCAGAAATTCACGTTAACTGTGATACTCCCTTCAACTTTCAAGGAGCAATAGAATTCAAGAACGTAAGTTACACCTATAAAAACTCAGGAATTCGAGCCATACAAAACTTGAGTTTTAAATTAGAGCGAAACGAAACACTTGGAATTGTAGGGAACACCGGAAGTGGTAAATCTACCATCTTGGGATTGTTAATGCGTCAAATTGATCCTGATGAAGGGGAAATCTTAATTGATGGTAAGCCATTAAAAGAAATAAACCTAAAAGAACTTAGAAACCAAACAGGAATTGTACCTCAAGATGTTTTTCTATTTTCAGACAGCGTTGGCAATAATATATCTTTTGGCGCATTAACAGATGATGTTACTGAAGATGATTTGATCGAAGTAACTAAGCAAGCACATGTTTACCATAACATCCAAGAATTCAAAGATGGTTTCGATACAATTCTTGGTGAACGAGGAGTAAATCTTAGTGGGGGACAAAAACAACGTGTTAGTATCGCTAGAGCACTAATTAGAAACCCGAAACTATTGCTACTTGACGATTCCCTATCTGCCGTGGATACAGAAACAGAAGAAATAATACTTAAAAACCTCAAAGAACGTAAAGTAAACGCTTCCATTGTTGTAAGTCATCGTATCTCCTCTATTCGTCATGCCAATCGAATTATCAACATCTCCGATGGGCAAAAAACAGAAGAAGGGTCACATGCAGACTTAATGGCAATGAACGGAAGTTATGCTGAAATGTATCAGAAACAATTGGTCGAAGATTAGTTCTTTTTACTTTCTGTGGAAAAAATCACTTTTTTAGAGCATTAATTGTAGGATTTTAGTGAAACATAGCACCAAAGCCACTTACACCCTATCAAAATAAATAAATCAACACACAGATAATTAGACAGTTATATTAATTAACGCCTGAGACTTCCAAATTTTAAAAAAAAACCTCATATTTGTTGAGACAATAAAAGCATAGCAGGTTATGGAGTACGATAAGAATAGTGAAGTTTATTCGAAAGTTGTAAGAGCAGGAAAGAGAACCTATTTCTTTGATGTGAAATCCACAAAAGGGAACGATTTATACCTGACGCTTACGGAAAGCAAAAAAACGACCATCGACGGAAGAGAATCTTATCAAAAGCACAAATTGTTTTTGTACAAAGAAGATTTCGAGAAATTTCAAGATGGTCTTTCTGACGCCTTAAATAAGATCACTGAATTAAATGGTTCCAATGGAAATAATACTTCTAATTCTGAGCAAAAAGCAGATTCAGTAAAGGAGTTTTCAGAAGTTTCATTCGAAGACCTTTAGACACCTATCTCACTTCGAATCAATGAATGAGATTTATCAACAAACTTTCAACGAAGTTCTCGTTGATAACTCATTGTATATTCATCATACTTTTCATTTTTTTTAAATGTATCTTTAAACTCCTCTCGTTATGTTACGAAGGGTAAATAATATTGAATGGCGAAAATTATTGCAATTGCGAATCAAAAAGGTGGTGTTGGAAAAACAACTACTGCGATAAACCTAAGTGGTTGCTTAGGTGTCTTGGAATATAAAACGTTAATTGTTGATGCTGACCCTCAAGCTAATGCTACTTCTGGTGTTGGACTTGATCCTACCAATTCACGGAACATATATGATTGTTTAATTAATGATGTTGATCCAACAGATTTAATTTTGAAAACAGAAAATCCAAACTTGGATATTCTTCCATCACACATCGATTTAGTAGGTGCAGAATTAGAGATGATTAATCTTCCTAATCGTGAGCATATGCTAAAATTTGCTTTAGATAAAGTTCGTGACAAATATGATTTCATCATTATTGATTGCTCGCCTTCACTTGGATTAATCACTGTAAACTCATTAACTGCAGCAGATTCTGTTATGATACCTGTTCAATGTGAGTACTTCGCCTTAGAAGGACTTGGTAAGTTGTTAAACACGATCAAAATTGTACAAGGGAGGTTAAATCAAGAATTGGAAATTGAAGGAATCCTTCTCACCATGTATGATACTCGTCTTCGTTTGGCGAATCAAGTGGTAGAAGAGGTGAAAATGCACTTTCAAGAAATTGTATTTGATACAGTTATACACCGAAACACAAAACTCGGGGAAGCACCAAGTTTTGGAGAAACAATTGTAATGCATGATGCGGCAAGTAAAGGCGCCATTAATTACCTTAATTTCGCTCGCGAAGTATTACAAAGGAATGATTTAACAAAGATTTCAAATAAGGATAAAAAAATAAAGATTAACGATGAGCTCTAGTTCAAAGAAAAAGTCTGCTTTAGGAAAAGGATTAAGTGCGTTATTAGAGAATGCAGAAACGGACATTACTACCCCGAGTAGTTCAGGAACTGGAAGTGTAGGTTCAATTTCAATGGTATCCATTGAAAATATCGAAGCCAATCCATTCAACCCTCGTTCAAATTTCGAGAAAGACGCGTTGAAGGAATTAAGTGCTTCCATAGCAACACACGGAATTATTCAGCCGCTTACAGTTCGTAAGCTCGGAAGAGGAAAATATCAATTAATTTCTGGAGAACGTCGATTTAGAGCTTCTCAATTAGCCGGGCTTGAAGAAGTTCCTGCTTACGTGAGAATAGCAAATGATCAAACAATGCTAGAAATGGCATTGGTAGAAAACATTCAACGTGAAGACTTAAACCCGATTGAAGTTGGCCTTTCTTACCAACGTTTAATTGAAGAATGTGATTTAACTCAAGATCAGTTAAGTCAAAAAATATCAAAAAGTCGATCAAGTATTACCAATCACTTACGCCTACTAAAGCTACCTGCTGATATTCAGGCAGGGTTAAAAGAACGAAAAATAACCATGGGACATGCTCGTGCGCTTGTATCGGCAGGAGATGTAGAAGTTCAAACAGCTTTGTTTGAACGCGTGGTAAACGAAAAGTTATCCGTTCGGGATATCGAAGCAATTATTCGCGGAGAGCTTACCAATAAAGTAGAAAAAGAACCTTCTGTTAAAAAAGAAAAGCTCGAAATATCCGAAACTGAATTTACGTTTAAAGAACATTTAGGAGATCGTCTATCAACAAAAGTAGATATCAAAAAAACTCCTAATGGTGGTGGTAAAATCATCTTGAATTACAATTCAGACGTTGATTTAAATCGAATTATGGAATTGCTTAATAAATAATGCGGCGATTACTCGTTATCTTCTTATTATTTTCATCTTTTGCTCATACTAAAGATGTAGATACAACAATTCTAGAAAAAGATACTATAAAGACGCATTCAATAAGAAATGCACTTCTTTTTTCTGCTATTATTCCTGGAGCTGGTCAAATATACAACCACGTTGCAATGCCTAAAGGACAGAAAAAAGCATTCTGGAAATTTCCTTTAATTTATGGAGCCCTTGGAACATCTGGTTATTTCCTTATTCGAAATGAAACCTTACAACGTAAATATCGGCGAGAGTACTCAAACCGTCAATTTTCAAGTTATGTAAATGGATCTGATTCAACTCTTCTTGATTTAAATTTGGGTATTTACGACGACGCTGGAATTCTAACGATTTACAATCAATACCTTGATTGGCGAGACTTATCAATACTTGCCGTTGGTGCTGTCTACCTAATTCAACTCATTGATGCTGGTGTTGAGGCTCATTTCGTTTCTTTTGATATTTCTGAAGATCTTTCTCTTACCGTTGATCCCGTTGTACTTACCAATTATACTCCAGGCTTCAGTTTTCAACTTAATTTTCGTTAATCTACTTGCCTACTATGGTGAAAACTCTATTTTTGTTTGAACATAAGTAAAGCATGAGAATAGCACTAATTGGATACGGAAAAATGGGAAAGATCATTGAGAGGATCGCAATCTCTCGTGGGCATTCTATTACTGGAAAATCTTCTAGTAAAAAACCTATTTCCGCTATCGACTTTTCCAAGGTAGATGTTGCCATTGAATTTACAGCGCCCGGTTTAGCTGTTAATCATATTAAACATTGTATTGACTATAAAACACCAGTTGTTGTTGGAACTACGGCCTGGAGCGATCACTTGCTTGAAGTAAAAGACTATGTTACCAAGAATAAAGGTTCGTTACTACACGCCTCGAACTTCAGTGTTGGAGTGAATATTTTCTTTGATTTGAACCGTCGTTTAGCAAGATTAATGGCCCCTAATCAAGAATATACAGGACATATAGAAGAAACTCATCATTTACAAAAACTTGATGCTCCAAGCGGAACTGCAGTTTCACTGGCAAACGACGTTATTTTGGAAAATGAAAACCTGTCTTCTTGGGTACACGAAGAAAACACTGTTCCAGACACTCAGTCTGGACAACTTGGGGTAACCTCCTTTAGAGAGGATGGAGTTCCAGGAACCCACTCAGTAACATATCAATCAACTATTGATACTATAAAAATGACCCACACTGCACATAGTCGGGAAGGTTTCGCTCTTGGTGCAGTAATTGCAGCGGAATGGCTTCTTCATAAAAAAGGAGTATTCACCATGCAAGATGTTATAAAACTATAATTTCATGAACGTATTTTATTTTTACCTATTTATTCTAGCTCACCCATATTTAGCAATGTGGTGGAAAAGTTTTCCCTTAGCAGACCACAAGTCTTGGGAGGCTTTAATACCTGTATACAATTACTTCATCGTTTTTAAAATCGGTTCAAAAAAGCCGTGGTGGTCTTTGTTAA
>JAKVAS010000147.1 GCA_022448165.1 Crocinitomicaceae bacterium
ATCAAAATCCCCTCCATTCGTTAGATCCCCGCCCATTGGAATATCTTCGTTTGTAACAATACTCTCATTATCAACTACTGGCACATCATTTATCGGAGTGACAGTAATAAAAATGGTATCATTTACACATAAACCTGGGAGAGGTGTTCCGTTATCACAGACTTCAACAACTATTATATCACTGCCATTAAAATCAGCATTCGGTGTATATGTATATGTCCCATCAGAATCAATAATTATTGATCCATTTAAAGGGCCGCTAATCGGTGTAACATTTACATCCAATGCTGTTCCATCAGGGTCACTATCTCCTGCATCTGTCAGATCTCCACCAACGGATGTGTCTTCATCAATAACATGGCTTTCATTATCAACTATTGGTTTATCGTTTCTAGGCTTCACCCTCATGAAGATTGTATCGTGTACACAAATAGCGGGGAGCGGGTAGCCATCATCACAAACTTCGACTACAATTGTATCATACCCATTGAAATTAATGTTCGGTGAATACGTGAATATACCATTCGGATTAATCACAATTGATCCATTCAATGGTCCTATTATTGGGGTAGTATTCACCAACAAATTTCCATCAACATCAAAATCCCCTCCATTCGTTAGATCCCCGCCCATTGGAATATCTTCATTTGTAACAATACTCTCATTATCAACTATTGGCGGATCATTTACAGGATCAACCGAAACAAACAAAGTATCAATATCACAAACACCAGTATCGTCGCAAATTTGGTAAACAATTGTATCTATTCCATTAAAATTAACCGGCGGGGCATAAATTAAGCTATCCCCATCTGACACTGTTAAAGTCCCACCTAATGATGGACCACTAATAATTGTTGTAATTAATAAATCACCTTGAGGATCAGAATCATTCAATTGCACATCTATCGATACATTCGCAACATCTTCACTGACTGTTATAGAATCTTTAATTGCATTAGGTGCACAGCCATTAGTAAATGAATCTAAAAACAATGGCGTTCCAGAACCATTATCTGTCACTACATAATTCATCACCCCAGATTCAGAAGCTGTTTCCAAAACATCAGCGAATCCATTAGCTCCGTATGGCCCAATAATAACATTTAGATTATTCGCTAAATTATGTCCTGATTCCGTAGCATCTGAACACCCATCATTATCAGAATCTGTATCAAGGTGATCAAAAATACCATCCCCGTCTGTATCACAAGTTAAACCTCCGACCATACATTCCTCGACATCCAATATACCATCGTTATCATCATCAAGGTCTGTTATATCAGGCACTCCATCACCATCAGTATCAATTGTTGGATCTCCGTTAAGTATAATTATAAGACCATCTTGACTAGCTGATTCAAAACCATATGTAATCGATAAGCTAATTTCATCATTAGATAAACGTCTTGGATAATCATGCATTGGCGCATCAATTAATCCAGCTATCACCTTACTCGAAACTGTATTCGTATTTATATCGAAAATATCATTTGGTACAATTCCGGATAATTGATTCCTACTAACGACTTGTTCAATAGAGTATAAAGAAGCGAACAACCCGAAAAATAATAAACAGTAGCCATACTTCATAAATAGGTGTTTGTTTGGTTAAGTTTCATTAATCATTCTTAAGCTTATGGTATAACCATTAGCAAATGAAACACAGTAATATTCTAAGATATTCGATCACCAACAGACATTAGACAAATCGTAAAGAATCCTTTCCGGTCAAGTTAGAAGTATTCGTTAAGTATAGTAATAGTGGAGGTTGACAAATACGCTTTATTAAAGATGCTTTTTACATCTCAATTCATAAATCACAAATGACTATTCGTGGAATATTAAATGATTTTTGGACGTTTTATTGATTATTCTGCATTTAAACTGTCTAAAATCACTAATTATTCGCTCTTCATTCATTCAAAACAAGATAAAAACTAGAGAAATAACTTTAGTAATTCTTTTTTTCCCGACCTCGACACTGGAATGGAAATACCAGTAGAAAGAAATAATGACGGTGATTTATCTTTAGATAACTTTTTCATGTATCTAGAATTAACTAGATAAGATTGGTGAATCCGAACAAATGATTTAGAATACAAACATTCTGCATACATTTTCAATGGTTTCGATACCTTTCTTTTTTTCCCATCTACCAAATGTAAATCTGTATAATTAGAATCCGCTTGACAATAAACAATATCCTCGACACGTATAATTTCCCAACCATCTTTTACAGGTATAGAAATACGATCAGACTCCATAAACATTTTAGAGTCTTGCTTTTTCGATTCAAACTTCCCTACTAATTGTCTTATTTTTTCCTCATACAAAGGTTTCTCGAGGTAGAAAAAAATGTCATGATTAAATATTTCGATTGGCAGCAAGTTCTTTGAACAAATTAAGACTATTTCAGTCCCTGAATTATTTATTCGGTCCAAAATTTTTGGATCTATAACATCAGTAGGACCAACCTCAAAGAAAAAAATATCAATTTCAGATCCCACTAACTTAAACAACCCCTCACTCAAGTCATTTACAACCCCCATAATGCTAATGGAGGGAAATTTTTCATCCAGTAGACTTCCAATTCCTCCCTTTAAAGAACCGCCATCCCCCTTATATACAATTGATTGTATCATAAAACAATTAGTTAATTTATACAACAAAACAATTATGGCTGAACTATTCTAGCCAAACAGAAAAGGGATTCTAACGAATTATGGTAGTATCTATACATCAAAAAACACGTAATAATCGGTTTATCAAACACTTTAAAATAAAACAACTCATTTTAAATTTCTTGATTCCATCTACATTGTAACTTTTGACTTATTGTAATATAGAAAATTAATGAGGCAAAACGAAATAATACGCACAAAAAAGCCTCTTTTCAAAAAGAAAAGAGGCTTTAAAAATTTAACTATTTTATTTTTTTATTTCCCGAATGAGTTAGTGCTATTATTTTTCACTTGGACATTTGGACTTCCTACAGAGATTACCTTAAACTCAGTTCTTCTATTCTTCTCATGCTCCTCTTCTGGACAATCAGATTCAACGACTCCTTCACATCCACAACCATTTAATAATATAGACTCACCATATCCTTTACCATAAATACGTTTCGGGTTTGTAATTCTTGATTTAATATAGGCAGCAGATGCTTTTGCTCTTCTATGCGACAACTTTATGTTGTACGCTTTTGATGCTCTACAATCCGTATGAGATCCCAGTTCAATCTCCATTAATGGATACTTATTCATGATATCCACAATTTTATTCAACTCTTTCTCAGCATCTGGACGAATAACTGCTTTGTCTAAATCAAAATTAATCGAATTAATTTCTATCAAATCAGTAATACCGATTACCACAGGTTCCAAGGATAAATCTAACGAGTTATGCACATCATACTGACCTTTTTTATCGAAAAGCATATTATATGTAACGGTCTTCGAAATATATCCTTCCTTAGACAACGAAAAATTATAGCTCCCCTGATCATTCAATTTCTTATCCGTTAATGGACGAAAATAATCTCCAGATTGAGAAGTAACAAACTCTACCTGTTCCCCTGAAACATTATCTTTTACAGTTATTTTAACTTCTTCCAAAGCCTCCTTTGTTTTTGCGTCTGAAATTATAGCATATAAAGACAACCCCGGATCTTTCTCAAGATTTACATTTTTTTCAATTAATTCCGTCCCCTCATTCAAGTTTTCAGTCGTAAACACAGTGCTATTATCAAAATAATCATCTTTATGAGCAGTAATTGTATAATCCAAATTGGGTTCTAAATCAAACTCATAACTTCCTTTGTCATCTGCTGTTGTTGATGCTACAACATTTCCAGATTTATCCAATAAGCTCACAATTGCACCTGGAATAATTTCGTTCGATCGAACATCAGTTACAACCCCTTTCAAGCTCAGGTTCAGCATAAATGGTTTTAACAACTTGAATGAATAAATATCATCACCCCCCGAACCTGTTTCACGATTAGAAGAAACATATCCTGTCATGTTATCACTATTCATTATTAATGCAAAATCATCCTTAGGACTATTTACAGGTTTTCCAACGTTTATTCTCTTATCAAACGATCCATCTTTCTTTGGAATCATGACAAAAACATCTAAACCTCCTAAACCAAGATGACCATCCGATGCAAAGAATAACAATCCTTCATTACTCACCCATGGAAACATCTCTTGACCTTCCGTATTGACCTTATCTCCAAGATTCACAGGTTCACCGAAAGATCCATCAGCATTTACCGACATCTTATAGAGATCTGCTCCTCCGAAACCTCCGGGCATATCAGAAGCAAAGTAGATAGTATTACCATCTGAAGAAAGCGAAGGATGCCCCACTGAGTAATCCTTAGAATTGATAGAAAACTCCTTTTCATTTATCCACTTACCATTTTCATCAATCTCAGCCCTAAACATCTTAAGATTCTGGATTCCATCATCATCTCTTCGATTCTTTCCTATACTCATATTATTTCGTGTGAAGTATACCATTTTATCATCCTGCGAAAAACACAATGGACCTTCGTGATACTTCTTATTGACTTTTCTTGATTGATGGAATACATTCTCTAATTCAAGATCATCCATAGCATTTGCGCTGTACAAATCAAGGAATCCTTTATCGTCCCATGTATGGGACCGCCGTATTACAACACCCTTTTTTCTATTTGAAACGAAATAAGTTATTCCATCCTTCATAGGATACCCTCCAAAGTCAGTATGCTCCGTATTTACTCCCAAATGATTTATCGAGAAGTAAGCACCTTGGGCCTCAATAGATTCAATATATGTTTTGTTCTTTGAGAACTGAGTTCCTCGCATATCTAAAGCCTTCATGGAATGAAATTTCTTCATCCATTTATCACTTTCCGCGTACTTACCATTCTCTTTAAGCGATTGAGCATACTTATATACATCATCTGAAGTTGCTTGATCCGTAGCCACAACTCTTCCAAAGTATTCTTCAGACTTGCTAGTTTCTCCAATTTGATAATAACAATCTGCTAATTTTGCCAGCATTTTTGGACTATCTACCGTTGAGCCTAACAGCTCAGAATACAATGGAATCGCTTGAGCGTAGGCAATCTTTCCGTAAAAATCATCTGCTTTCTTAAGCTTTCCTGATTGCGCCATTGCAACAAAGCAACACGCAAATACTATTATTGTTAAGGTAATTTTCTTCATCTCTATATCTGATTTGATAGGTATTTAGAAATATCTCGGTGAACGAATTCCTGATTTTTTAAAGACAAAATCATAGGATAACAATATCTCATACGTTCCTTTATTGTAGGCTGCTAATTCAGTAATCGTTTGGTCGTATGCAATACCTGCTTTAAATTGATTGGTAATTTGGTATTGAACAAAAGCTCCAAAGCTATCTGCCCACCTATGGGTGAGTCCAAGCCATAATTTTTGATTGTAAATAGCCGCTGCACTCAGATCAATTGCTAATGGAGCACCATTAGTGAACTTAAACATTGTTGTTGGCCTTAACTTCCATCGTTGGTCTTTAGTCAAATCCATCACTCCCCCAGCTATAAAGAAATAATGACGTCGTTCTTTTGCTGAAGTACTTGAGCCATATCCATTTTCCAATATTTTAGGTGAACTCACTCCAACAAAAAACTTAGGCGTATGATAGTAAATTCCTCCTCCAAAATTTGGATTAATCTGATTTTGAATATTACTCGCTAAATTTGGATCATTTTGATTTGTTGTTGTTAATTGCTCCGTTCTAGAGTTTAACAAATTCAAACCAGCTTTTAACCCAAAAGACAATTTTCCCGAAGAATTTCTGAAATTCAACGTATACGAAAAATCTGCATAGAATGAAGTTTGTTGAATTGGTCCTACGATATCATTTACCGCGGTGAAACCAAGTCCAATGCTCTCATAATTCAATGGAGAATGTAAACTGAAGGTAGTAGACCTTGGTCTACCATCAATGCCAACCCATTGTTCACGATGAATAGCAGTAGCATTGAGCATTCCATTACTTCCCGCATATGCAGGATTTACTGCCAAGGTATTATCAAAATATTGTGTAAACTGAATATCCTGCTGTGCAACCAACGATCCACTAAGACCGAAAGTAACAATGGCTATTAATAATCCAATGTTTTTCATAACTCTCTTTGTTAATACGCCCTACTTGCGATAACAAGTAGGGCTATAAATTTCTATCGTTTTAGATAAATGAACCCTTGGAACATTCCATTATCTCCAATCGTTTCATCCTTAGAATCAATAATGTAATAGTACGTTCCTGTTGGAAGCTGACCTCCAACATTTCCTACTCCCACGTTGTTTGTCCCATTCCAATCGTTTTCGTAGTTATCCATTTCATAGACCATACTTCCCCAACGATTGAAGATCTTCACATTATTTCCTGGGTATTTATTGATCCCTTCAATGATAAATACATCGTTGACTCCATCACCATCATCTGGTGTAAACGCTTGAGGAATGATGAGTCCGCAAGGATTTGGATCACATTCATCTAATGGATCTGAGCCTCCTGAAACTTCATCTCCATTCAAGATACCGTCTCCATCACAATCAGCCATTTCCCAATCTATTCCAGTTGTTACTGTTTGTTGGGATACGTTGTAATCACATGGATCGTTTGAATCAGTTCCATCACCTCCACCAACTGCTCCATCTGGACCATTGATCTCATCAGCGTTGGTTACTCCATCTCCGTCACAATCACCTGTATCGGTTGCCAAGACAGTCACCTGTTCTACATTAAAATCACATGGATCATTTGCATCAGTTTCGTCTCCTCCGCCAACTAAGCCGTCTGGACCATTGATCTCATCCGCATTCGTTACTCCATCTCCATCACAATCGCCAACATCAGTTGCCAATAACGTCACCTGAACTTGATTGTAATCACATGGATCCATAGGATTAGTTTCATCACCTCCGCCAACTGCGCCATCGGGACCGTTGATCTCATCAGCATTCGTTACTCCATCTCCATCACAATCACTAACATCAGTTGCCAATAACGTCACCTGAGATAAATTTAATGAACAAGGATCATTTGCATCAGTACCGTCACCTCCACCAACTGCGCCATCGGGACCGTTGATTTCATCTGCATTCGTTACTCCATCTCCATCACAATCGCCAACATCAGTTGCCAAT
>JAKVAS010000148.1 GCA_022448165.1 Crocinitomicaceae bacterium
GGAAGATACTTACTTGGGCCATCAGGTAAACCTTGACCTTCTGTAGATAATGGACGAAGAGCCGTCCAGTTACCATTGTGAAGCGCTTTTGGATTAAAATATGAAATTCCAGCACCTGTAAAGATATACAATTGCTCATTATGATTCTTCATTCCTTTTAAGTATGAAATCCTTTGTCTTGCTCCAAATTTTTCATTTGCCAACAAAATAATCTCAATTCGTTGTGATAAATCTACCACCATTGAACGAAAGTGAAGGTTTCTTGATTGACGAATAATTTCATTTGTATTCGCATCATCTCCACGTAGCAAACCAACATTTAATACGGTAGACGTAGCCCAATATGGATGAAAACGAAAACGATATCCTGCTGTTGCATTCCAGCCTGTAGAAGGGATATCAATGTCAGCAAGACTATAATCCTTTCCTGATTGATCTCTACCTCCAAGGTCACCTAGGAATTCTGTCACTCCCCCTCCAAAGAAAACTTCTTTTTTGTTTAGTGACCAATTTCTTTGGGTATTAAAGTTCGTATGCTGTGAAAATACACTTCCACAAAGCAACAAAACCATTATACTCGATAAATATTTCATTACGCGATTTTAGTAGTTATTTAAATTAACTCCCGATAATGCGAAAATATGAATGTTTCTTGTTCAAAACAAACCTAATAGCATTTATTTTATTAAACATATATTGTTAATGAATAAACCCCATTTCGCAATGAATAGACGTAAAAGTTAGAATAAGGTTGGTATTAAATTCATTGAGGGTAAGACCTGAAGACGCCCTTCTTCGTCAACTCCACGGATCTGAGTAATAAACACATAACCGTTCAGATTGTATCTTTTTAGTTTCATCAATAGGATTGGAGGAATTTTACTTCCAGAAATTCTTTCAGAAATGTCATCCTCTCCATTGTTATATTGAATGACATACGAGATTATCTTACATGTTTCACTCACCAAACCATTTTCATCAGCTAACTGATCAATTGATATTTTTCCAGTAAAAACACCTGCGATTCGAGGCATCATGTTTTTAACCGATTTACGTGTTGTTTCTTTTACTTCCTTGATCTTATTTTCCTTTTCCTTTACTGGTGGAACAGTAACTATAGGAGCTTCAGGTATTGATTCTGTTCTTTCGAACCCATCAGGCTCCTTAGCTTCAATCTTAGGTGGTTTAACTTCATGTTTTACAGGAACAATAACTTCTTCTTTCGATGCCTCCTCTATAATGGGATAACTCTGAGCTTCCGCTAAATATGTTGCTGTCGTTTTTTTTACAGTTGACTTCTGAGCAAAAGTAATTTTTTTATCATCTATTTGTTTTTCGGTGTTTAATTTACTGACGGATAATGTCACTGCTACAACGGCTAGTCCAACCGGGCCGTAAAACCATGCAGACTTCCAAAGAGGAGGTTTCATGGCTTTATGCGCCTTTAGTACATTATCGAAATCCTGTTTACCTTTAATGTACTCTGAGCTCATCGACTCTCGGTCCAAAATGGTTTTTCGTTTTTCCATTATTTACGATTATAAAAATTGTTTTTTTAGTCGCTCCAACGCTCTAAAAGTTCTCACTTTCGCATTGTTTTCCGTAATCTCCAAAATCTCTCCTATTTCTCTATATGAACGTTTTTCAAAGTATCTTAATTCGATTAGTTGTAAATCCTTTTCCTTTAATAACGCTAAACATTTAAATAGTTTCGTTTTATTCTCTGTATTATCATCCTCTTCCATTTCTTCGATCATCTCAAATAGACTCATCGATGCTACATTTACGGTTCTTCTCGCTTTACGATCTCTGAACGCTTGGTATAGTTCACTTTTCGCAATTCGATAGAGCCATGATGAAAAGGGAACTCCTCGGTATTCATATTTATGTAAATGATTCATCGCTTTAATAAATACTTGAGAAGTTACGTCAAATGCTAATTCTTCATCGTCCATCCGTTGATAGACGTACCGAAATATCTGTTCATGATACTTCGAGTACAGTGGACCGAAGTTTTCCGGGTCCTTTTTTGCATCACTAATCCATGTCAACTCCTCTCGAAGCCGGTCATCAGACTGGTGATAAACTGGGTTCACTGTCATGGGTTTCTGGTTTTAATTGTTCTAGCTGGTCTTGTAAAGCTTGCAGACTTTACACTTCTATAACCAACGGTTTTAAATATGGTTACACTTTTAAACGCAATTATTTGCAGTTTATTATGTATACATAGCAATCAGCGAGCCAAACTATTTTAGCGAAGATGAAGGTAACTAGTATCAGTAAGCGTATTTAAAAATCTAATAATATCAATTCGATCTTGTTTCGTCATGCTAAAAGGTACAATATATTTACTTTTTCCTATATGCTCTTTACCACCTTTTACATAATGATCCAATACATTGTTTAATGTTGGTATGCTGCCGTCATGCATATATGGTGCAGTTAGCGCCACATTTCTAAGTGATGGGACTTTGAAAAAACCAATATCCATTGAATCATTAAAAATTCGAAATCGTCCTTTGTCTATTTCATAATCATCATAGAGTCCGTTGTGTTCAGCCTTATAATTAGTAAAGTGTGGTGGAATGTGGCATATTTTACAATTCAGTTTCTTCGAAAATAATTGCCAACCTCGTTTTTCGCTGTTAGAAAATGTGGCTTCTCCTCTCTTCCATTTATCAAACTTAGAATTGTCCGAAATTAAACTTCTTTCATAAGCAGCAATACTTCTAGTTAGCACCCAAGGATCAAAATCTCTTTGGAAAATTGTTTGGGCAGCTTCTTTATATTCAGGATGTTCTTTTAATATGGAGATTACAGAGTCAAGATTTGCATTCATTTCAGAATGATCTTGTAATGGAACAAGCATTTGCAACTCTAACGTTTCAATATGCGCATCATACATTGTTGTTTTCAAATACCCGGAATTTAACAATGACGGAGCATTTCTCATTGAAAATCTATTTTCAACCCCGATACTTTTCTTTTTTCCATCCGTAAAAGCTAGTTCAGGAATATGACAGCTTGCACAGGAAACTTTGTTGTTACTTGATAATCGTTTATCAAAAAACAACTTCCTTCCAAGTTCAATTTTATCCTTAGATGATTTATTATCCAGAGGTTCTTCCATTTTTCCTAAAGGAGAAATTTGCCCCTGTTCATTATAATTACACCCTAGAAATACTGCGATCATTAAAATAAAACAGATCGACCATATACCTTGCACTTTCCCCAATTCGAATTATTTATTAGGCAATATACGAAATTTGATTCCTGACATATATGTCTTCTTTTTTCTTCAAAACGTAATCCTTACTTTTATAATTCATGAAACGAATAATATTCGCCGTACTTCTTTGCCTTTCATTGCTAAATGGGATTGCCCAATCTCAAGATTCATTAGGATTTAGCATGTATAAAGACCGTCTTGTTTTATATAGTGATCTCGGGTTTAGAGCGGCACCATTCAGTGTTCAGAATAATTTTCTACAAAGTGTTGAAAAGATTAGGTTTAAGCATAATATTAAGCTGAATGCTGGTTTCGGAATAATGTATAAATGGTTCGCTTTTCGGTTAGCGTTCTCATTACCAGGGACTATTCTTTCTAAGTCTCGCTATGGAAGATCTAAAAACTTTGATTTAGGGTTAAGTTTTGGACTAAAAAAAAACTGGTTTTTTGATTTTGACACAAGGAGTTACCATGGATACGTCATTAAGAATGCGTATAAATGGAATGATACATTAAACAAACTAAATCCAAACGATTTACGGCCAAATACTCAGGTTTTTAGTGCCTCTTCAAATGCCTGGTATTTCTTTGATAGAAGTTTCAAGGTTCAGGCTGTGATGGGGAAAGCTGGACACTACAATACATCAAAAGGAACTTGGTACGTAAAGAATACACTTAACTTATTTGGAGTGGGTAATCGGCTTGATCCAATTACTCCAGAAGAGTTAATAGATACAGCTTTAACAAGAAACTCGGCAGATGGTATTAGCGCATTAGATTTTGGAATGGTTCCGGGATATGCATATGTTAAGCGCATTAATAATTGGCAAGTATCGGCTTTTGGTGGTCTTGGAGGAGTAATTCAGGCAAAGTTTTATGGAGTGAAAAATTTAACTAGGGGATTTATCGGAATTGCTCCTAGGGTTGATTTACGATTTATTGGAGGGTATTCAAAACCGAATTATTTCCTTTGGTTTGTAACAGATTTTGATATTAAGTCAATTCGTCACCAAGAGCTGGTGTACAATCAAACATATTACTCCCTAAAACTTGTAGCTGGGGTTCGCTTGGCTAAGAAGGATAAGAAAAAGATAAAGAGCAATTAGAGCTTATTAAGCAAACGGTGATTCTGAAATCAATTGAGGCCAAGAATTTTGTAGTTCTTCTAAGCTTGTAATCATTGGGTTAAAGACTTTCCAAGTAGTAAATTCACTCAATTCTGAAAAGTGAACTTCTTTCATTTGTTCTTCATTCTGAATCAATACATTCATACGATTAAAGAAATCTACCCCTATTTGCTTTCCAATAGTTTTCATTATCTGCACAGAAGAATCGATAGAGCAACCAGAAGCCATACTTTCATCTTCATTTACGGCTAAGATCACAAACCAATCATGGCGAATTTCCCATCCACCAAACAACTGATTGCCATGAGAGGCCCATTTAGGAATAAACTCATTTAGCACATCGCTAATTACTTTCTTATCTGAAATTGTTAAAAGACGATCGGACTTGTACGTCCAAATACGACTTGATGGGGGGAAATGATTAAATTTCATATTATAAATCTGCTGCTTTAGCAATTAATTCTGCGACATCTAACACTTCCACTTCAGACTCTTTCTCAAAGTTTTTAACACCATCGGTCATCATTGTATTACAGAAAGGGCAACCAGTCGCAATAACATCTGCCTTTGTCTCTAGTGCATCTTCAGTTCGTTCGACGTTAATTTCTTTATCTCCTTTCTCCGCTTCTTTAAACATTTGAGCTCCGCCTGCTCCACAACATAAACCTTTAGTTTTGCATCGTTTCATCTCTACCAATTCACCATCTAATTTTTCAATCAAAGAGCGAGGCGCCTGGTAAATATCATTTGCACGGCCTAAATAACAAGGATCGTGGAATGTAATCTTTTTCCCTTTAAATTCACCGCCATCTTTTAACGTAAGCTGACCTTGGTTGATTAATTCCTGAATAAGTTGGGTATGATGAATTACTTCATAAGTACCTCCTAGTTCTGGATATTCATTTTTCAAAGTATTAAAACAATGGGGACAAGCAGTAACTATATTTTTGATTTCATATCCTTCTAAGATTTGAATATTCATCATTGCTTGCATTTGGAATGTAAATTCATTCCCTGCGCGTTTTGCGGGATCTCCAGTACAATTTTCTTCCGCACCAAGAACAGCAAAATCAACCTTACATTCATTTAATATTTTAACCAAAGCTTTGGTAATCTTCTTCGCTCTGTCATCAAAACTTCCTGAACATCCAACCCAAAATAATATTTCGGGTGTTTCTCCTGTGGCCATTTTCTCCGCCATTGTTGGTACGTACAAACTCATAGTTCCTTTATTTCTCAAATACTTGAATACTCTCCTGTTTTTCCACCAGGTTTGTAAATTTCCCGTCATAACGGGTGGCTCTTACAATATGATTATCAATCCAATGATAATTGCCTCCTCTTGGTTTCCCCATGAGTAATCCATGGAATTTGAAACCATGTTTCTTCAACCAAACTTCTGTTACTTCTCTATGCTCTTCAATACGTGAAGTAAAGAAAGTTATAATGTGACCTTCGTCATACCAGCCATTAATTGTTTCCAACGCATCATCAAAAGGCAAGCAGGTCGCCATTCTTTCTGGTTCTTCATTAGGAACATCATCTGTGATTGTACCATCAATATCAATAAGATAGTTCTTTACATCATCTGGAAGCTTAGGAGAAATCATTTCTCCATTTTCCGTAGCTTGTATCAATTTATCCTTCTTCATTATACTTCGTCTTTCCAATTAAGTCGATCTGCTGGGCTAAATTGCCAAGGAGCTCCATTATTTTCAATATTAGTCAACATACCTGTTAACTCTGTCGGTATCTTAGACTCTTCCATTACTAAATATCTTCTTAAATCAACAATGATTGATAATGGGTCGATATTCACAGGGCATTCCTGTACACAGGCGTTACACGAAGTGCATGCCCATATTTCCTCTTCAGAGATATAATCTCCTAAAAGGCTTTTTCCATCATTGTGATCTTCTCCGTTTTTTCTTTTATTTTCTCCAAGTTCAACCAATCGATCTCGGGTATCCATCATTATCTTTCTAGGAGATAATAATTTTCCTGTGATATTCGCAGGACAAGAAGAAGTACATCTTCCGCATTCCGTACAAGAATAGCTATCCATTAAATTTTTCCAGGTAAGGTCAGTTACATCTTTAGCTCCGAAACTTTGAGGTTCTGGTGCTCCTTCTGGAGGTGCAGCATATGGATCTGCTGTAGGATCCATCATCAATTTCACCTCATTTGTTACGGATTCCATATTCGTGAACCGTCCCTTTTTTTCTAAATTAGAGTAAAAGGTATTTGGAAAAGCTAGTAGAATATGTAAGTGTTTTGAGTATGGTAAATAGTTCAAGAAAGCAAAAACCATTACAATGTGGCCCCACCACCCCACTCGTTCGAGCACATGTAACGCACCATCACTAAATCCTCCAAATAAAACAGGCCCGATCATTCCACTAATTGAAAACCCAAAACTACCATCGCCGAGATCAGCAGCATGTGACAATCCTCTTTGGTAAAGAACTTCATCTGTACCATTCATAGTAAATATGCATGTTACAAGAATCAATTCCATAAACAAAATCATATTAGCATCCATTTTTGGCCATCCTTTCATTTCTGGCATAACTAATCGTGGAAGCTTTAACATGTTTCTCCGAGCCAAAAATGCAATTGTAGCAATCAAAGCGAGTAAGGAAAGTACTTCAATAAAACTAATGATGAAA
>JAKVAS010000149.1 GCA_022448165.1 Crocinitomicaceae bacterium
CGGCAATTATGTATTCTTCATCACTGATATTCTTCAATCTAAGTTGTACCAGTTGACATCCAGCTTCACATACCTTTCGGATATTTTCCAAGTGTTCGGAGATCGAATTTCCCTGAGATATATAATATAATTTATTCATATAACTATTCTTAAAATTGGAGATGACGATTATTTAATAATGAGTTTGTCAAAGTTTAGTATTAAAACCTGTATATACGAGTCCTACCCTTTTCATAAGAAATAATCGCTTACTTAACGATACGCTACTTATTCCTTTTACTTCTACCATTCTTTTTCTCCCTCACTTATGATAACCAAGTAAGGATTTATTTGATTTCAAAAATTGTTCAGTATAGTGTTTTCCTTTATGACACGCTTTCATCAATGGGAATTCACGCGCCAAAAAAGCTGTTATTGCAGAAGATAAAACACATCCACTTCCATGCTTTTCTGAGATCCCTTTTGCCTTCGGATTAAAAACGAATTGTTTCCCATCTTGTAAGAAAAGTTCATCTCTTCCTATTGATTCCTCACGATGTCCACCTTTCAAAAAGAGGTTTGTTCTTTCTCGAATACGCACAATGGTTCTCTCAACATCTAATTCTGGATAGAGTAATTGAATCTCCTGATAATTTGGAGTTATCATAAAGATTCTTTCTAATAATTGATCGAGCGCTTCATTATTAGAAACATGAAATTGAAAATTGGAACTTGACTTCAATACAGGATCTAAGATTATTTTCACCTTAGGACTTAACTGAATTAATTGATCAACTATAATATTCAGAACCTCCCAACTTTCAACGATTCCAATCTTTACAAATTCAATTTTTTCAGTTTTAAATAGCAAGTTTATTTGTGCTTGCATCACCTCCAAAGGAGTCCAGTGGCAAGCTTTAAGTTCACGGTCGTTTTGTACCGTATTTGCGCTACAAACAGCAAAACCGTAACACCTTAAATTTTCAATGGTTTTTACATCTGCTGTAAGTCCTGCTCCACTGGATGGATCAAAGCCAGCAATTGTTAATATGTTTGGTCTACGATTCACGATTTTCGAATTCTTTTTTAATTGCTAAAAATGATTTAATTGGATTCTCATCATTCCAAATTCCTCCAAGTACTCCAACACCTTTATACCCTAATTTGATTGTTGCTTTAACTGTTGAAGCATTAATCCCTCCCATTCCAATAATTCCTTTATCAATGGAATTAACATCAAAACCTCTTCCTTCATACCCTTGTTTTGAAATCGATGAAAAAACCGGACTTAGTAAATGATAATCAAACTTAGCGCTACATTCTTTCAATTCTTTGAGTTCATGAAAGGAGCTACTAACGGAGAAACCACTTCTTTTTATAATCTCCACGAAGCTTTCTAGATCTGTTCCGACCTCTCTTCTTGTTTGTTCTTGCAAATGAATCCCCTTCAAATCAAACTCTTGTCGAAGCTCATGATATTGATGAAGAACAATTCTTGAATGATACTTTTTATCAATCTTATCCAAGTATTTACGATATTCTTCAATAGACTTTTCAGGCTTACGTAAATGAAAATGTGTTAGTCCTTGTTCAAACAATTCGCGCAAAATGTCGAATTCATTTGGGATATAATTTTCTGAAGCAATTACTACGATCATCGTTTCGAGTTAGGGATTGCAACGGCATCCTTTTTGCAAAAAAGATAGAGTGAAAAGCCCGCCCGTGAGTTCACGAGCGGAACTTCCAATTTCTATAGATATACCTCGCTACCTTTTTCTTTAAATTCTTGTGATTTCTCTTCCATTCCTTTGGCGATCACCTCATCTTCTTTCACTTCATTCACAGCTGCAAAATCACGCACTTCTTGAGAGATCTTCATTGAGCAGAATTTCGGTCCGCACATTGAACAGAAATGAGCAATTTTCGCTCCTTCCGCCGGCAATGTTTCATCATGGTATTCTCTTGCTAATTCTGGATCTAATGAAAGATTGAACTGATCTTCCCATCGGAATTCGAAACGCGCTTTACTTAATGCATCATCTCTGTGTTGCGAACCTGGATGACCTTTTGCTAAATCTGCTGCGTGCGCGGCCAATTTATAGGTAACAACTCCTGTTCTAACATCTTCTTTGTTTGGTAATCCAAGGTGTTCTTTTGGCGTTACGTAGCAAAGCATTGCGCATCCGTACCAACCGATCATTGCTGCTCCAATTCCAGAAGTAATGTGGTCGTACCCCGGTGCGATATCTGTTGTTAATGGTCCAAGCGTGTAGAATGGTGCCTCATGACACTCTTCGATTTGCTTTTCCATATTTTCTTTAATCATATGCATTGGAACGTGTCCTGGTCCTTCGATAAAGGTTTGAACGTCGTGTTTCCAAGCAATTTTTGTCAATTCACCCAATGTTTCTAATTCAGCGAATTGTGCTTCGTCGTTTGCATCAGCAACACATCCTGGACGCAAACCATCTCCTAATGAGAATGCAACATCGTATGCTTTCATGATATCACAAATCTCTTCAAAGTGAGTGTATAAGAAACTTTCTTTGTGATGTGCTAAGCACCATTTTGCCATGATCGATCCTCCGCGTGATACGATTCCTGTGATTCTTTTCGCTGTCATTGGAACGTAACGTAAACGAACTCCAGCGTGAATTGTGAAGTAATCTACTCCTTGTTCCGCTTGTTCGATTAATGTGTCACGGAAAATCTCCCATGTTAGGTCTTCTGCTACTCCGTTTACTTTTTCTAATGCCTGGTAAATTGGAACGGTTCCGATTGGAACTGGGGAGTTACGTACAATCCACTCGCGCGTTTCGTGGATATTTTGTCCTGTTGACAAATCCATGATGTTATCTGCTCCCCAACGACATGCCCAAACTGCTTTTTCTACTTCTTCTTCGATAGATGATGTAGTTGCTGAGTTACCGATGTTTGCGTTAATTTTCACCAAGAAGTTACGTCCCAAGATCATTGGTTCGCTTTCTGGGTGGTTGATATTTGAAGGAAGTACTGCTCTACCACGTGCTATTTCTTCACGTACAAATTCTGGTGTGATTTTGTTGGGAATGCTTGCACCAAAGCTTTCTCCTTTATGTTGTTTCGACAAACGTGTCATTTCATCGATACGCTGGTTTTCACGAATCGCTACGTACTCCATTTCTGGTGTAATAATTCCTTGCTTTGCGTAATACATTTGAGAAACGTTCTTCCCTGGCTTCGCACGCATTGGCTTTTTCAAATCGCCAAAACGTAAATGGTCTAAGCTTTTGTCATTCAAACGCTCGTTGCAATATTCTGAAGAAAAAGTATCCAATTGTTCAACATCTCCACGGTCTAAAATCCATTTCTCACGAATGCGTTCGATTCCAGCATGTACATCAATTTCTTTATTTGGATCTGTGTAAGGTCCAGATGTGTCATATACAGTTACAGGTTCGTTTGGCGTTTTCTTTTTCGTCATTGAATCGGTAGTATCCGTCAATGCGATTTCACGCATAGCAACCTTAATCTCTGGGTAAATTGTTCCGTTTACGTAAACTTTTGTTGAGTTTGGAAAAGGATGACGCGTAATGCCTTCCTGACTTGGTGCTGTGTCTTTCTTCTTCATAATTTGCGCTCTATTTTTAGTGTTTTAGCCTAATTCTATTCGTTTATCCTCCTTGTGTGGCTTTAATAATCAATAATTCATCGTTTGACTCCACATTTTTTGTAAGCCAATCTGTTTTTGATATAATTTGCTGATTTACGGCCACTGCAATACCATTTTGTTGGATATTTAGTGTGTCCAATGCTGTTTGCAAAGAGATTCCCTTCTCTACTTGCTCTATTCTTTCGTTTACTTTAATCGTAATCATACCTTAATGCACTTAAGCATCCACGTTGCCATTTATAAATTCTGTAAACTTTTGGAATTGAACCAACGAACTCCGTTGAAGAACTTTTCCCTACGCTGGTCTCAACCAAACAGGTTCTAAGGATATTTCTCAAACTATTGCTAGTTACTCCTAAAGTTTATGGTACAAATATACAATATCTGATAGAGATAGCATGCATTGAATTTGTTGAGGTAAACATTAGGCACATGGTCGTCCATTTGCGAGTACGAAGTTAAAAGAAATTGAGTGTTATTTTTAATAGATAGAAAGCTGTCACATTAACGAATATAGAGCCAGTATAACTTAATTACGCCAAGGATAACTATTTTGAAAATGATGCAATTAACCTCAATTACTAAGAAATAAGATTGACCCAAAAGGAATTAAAGTGCAATTGTCTCATCCAAAAGGATGAGCTCGGGATTAAAATTTCCGAAAACATTAATCCTGCCCCGACAATTAATTCCAAAATCAAGCCAATCTACTTATCATTCTTTCTAATTATAATTGGATTCATCCCAATTAAAAATAAATTTGGAGGTAATTCAAGTATCTGATACATTCATCGTCTTCGTTCCTACAAACCTTTCAAAGCTCAACCGCTTTTCATACCTTCGAGAAAATAACCTTACTAAAAGCCGCACAACGACTATTTTACAATGAACCGAAATTATTTGATTTACACCACGCTAATAATGTCTGCATTACTTAATAGTTGTTCCGAAAACGAGTCGCTTACCTTAGCAATTCCGACGAACGGATTTGAAGTTGTTCAGCACATTCCCAAGGATTCCGAAGGAAGAGATCAAAACACACTCTATTTGGCTCCGAGAAGTATTAAAACGGAAGAGTTCAATACTCCTGAACTCAATACGCTTGTTGATAGTATGTATTCGATGATGCTGCAAAAAGCAGGTGTAGGAATTGCTGCCAATCAATTAGGAAAAAGATTACAAATATTCATCATAGAAGCTGCGGTGGATAATCCGCGGTACAAAGTGCTAGGCCCCGTTTTGAAGCAAGTATTTATCAATCCGAAAATCACTCAAGTTTCGAAGCAACGCAAAAACTTTTGGCACGGATGCCTGAGTGCTGACGGAGAAAAAAGAGGAAACGTAGCCACTTTTGAATGGATCGAATATGAATGTAAGAATATAAAGGGTGATGTTCAGCGCGGAAGATTAGAAGGTTTTGCTGCAGTAATCTTCCAACATGAATACAGACACTTGATGAATGGAACGTATTTAGATCATGCGAATCACTTTCTTTCGAAGGAGGAATTGGAACAACAACTTACGGCAGGAGAAGTTCCGTTTTTTGAATTGGCTAATGATACGTTGCCAACATTGATTGAAGGATATCAATTGGGAAAAGCATTGGAAGAGTATTGAGAAAAGCAATGAACAAATATTCACTAATCATATTTTTTGTCTTTTTAAGTTCAGTTGTATTCGCTGATCCTTCTGGAGTTCCTGAACTTAAAAAAGCCATGATATTCATTGCACTTATTATTTCCGTCATTTTTATAGCAGCCGCTTTGTTAATTGGTTCACTTGTCTTTAAGTTCCTTAATTATCGATTTAAGCAACGAAAGAAAAATATGTTTCTTTCATTTATAGGAGCTTTGGGAGCCGGTAGTTTTGTTTTTGTTATCCATGGAGTCGGAGATTTAACCTATTCATATGGATATAAAGCATTAATCATATTGGCCGCTTTTGCGGGAGCAATATTTGGTTATATGTTAACTCCAAAGAAGAAAACGAGCGAAAGTGAAATTAATAGTAATCATCTCTCAAAAGACTCCTCTCCTCCTAATGAGGACATCTTTCTAACGATGAAAAACAAATCTCTTAGCATCTCAGATCAATGGAAAGTAATGAGAGACGAGTTTTATGATCTAAATCCATTCGATACAACTACTGACATTGAAACGGAATTCCTTTATCAAGAAGATTTACTTTGGATACAAAAAGAAGAATATAACATTGATTTGGGATGGTATGAAAGAGATGATTGCTTCAGATTGTACTTATACAAAGGTAAGAGTTGGCATGAATGTCAGCTTTTGGAAAAAATTCAAACGAAAAAACACACCGATATAATTACTGCACTTAACGCAATCACGAATAAAGTAGTAAGCGGAGATTATGAGGAATTCAATCAGACAGAAGAATCAATTGATGATTTTACTGATTTCACCCAGTATTCTTTAGTACACATAACGGATGGAAGAGAAAGATTAAAAAACGGTCAACATTCAGTTGGGCATGCTGAGTGTACTACCGGACATGTTCTTACAATTGACAAAGAAATATACTTTCAAAAGGGAACAATCTATCTTAATTTCAGCTCAAAAAAAGAAGGAATTGAGTACATGGAAAAGTTCATCAATGAGAATCCTGACATTGAATGCTGGATGCTAGACAGTTTTGGAGAGCATGTAATTACGATTGATCAGAATGGTGAAAGGAATCATTCGAAAAATTAAAGGATTAATGACAAAAACACTCTTAATACTTTTCATTTCGTTTCTTCTTTTTGGATGCACACCGACAAATCAACAAAATGATTTAGTCTGGATAGAATCCACCTGTGATTCACTCCCAAAAATTGAATTTAACATTGAAGAGATTAATCAAGGAATGGAAGACAGAATAAATGACAGTCTTTGGAGTGTATACTGGAACGATGAATACAAGCAACAAACAAGTGCTTTAAAAAACCTTTCCGTTGATCATCTTTCCCTATTTCCTTATCAAGAAATCGATTCTGCCCTATTCTATTTTTATGAATCTGCATCTAAGGAAGATGAATTCATAACCTTGGAAAATAGACATATTAAAAACGTAAGTAAATTATGTATTGACAAAACCAAACTGCTTTTAAACGTAATCAACAACCCTCTTAATTTTGGCGTTGGCGAATGTGGAACTAATATTCCGTTTTCCAAGGTTGTTTTATTCAATAAAGGGCAAGAAGTTGGATCTGTGACTTTTGGTTGTAATTACTCAATGATTAGTACCTA
>JAKVAS010000015.1 GCA_022448165.1 Crocinitomicaceae bacterium
GCCATTTATCGAAGAGGAAAAGGATGGGGTAAAATCATCGGCTGGAAAAGTCTTGATGGCCACTGTAAAAGGAGATGTACATGATATTGGAAAGAACATTGTCGGTGTGGTTTTGGGCTGTAATAATTATGAAATCGTTGATCTGGGTGTAATGGTTTCTTCTGACAAGATTATTGAAGAGGCGATAAAGAATGAAGTAGATGTTATTGGTCTTAGTGGGTTGATTACGCCATCCTTGGATGAAATGGTAACTGTTGCGAAGGAAATGGAACGTGCAAAGCTTTCTATTCCTTTAATGATTGGTGGGGCTACGACATCAAAAGTACATACTGCAGTGAAAATTGAAGAGCATTTTAAGCTAGATCAAACAGTTCACGTGTTAGATGCCTCTAGGTCTGTGACCGTAGTAGAGCAATTACTTGGAAAAAAGAAATCAGATTTTATTTCTGATATTAAAGAGGAATATAAGCGTGTGCGAGAGCATCATGCGAAACATCGAGCGCAAAAGCAGTTACTGTCTCTAAGTGATGCAAGAAAGAACAAGTTTGATATTGATTGGAAGGAAGATGCAATTCAATCGCCTAGAGAATTGGGTATTCAGGAAGTTAGCGTAGAAGCAAAAGATTTGATTCCGTATATTGATTGGACTCCATTTTTTAGAACGTGGGAACTTCATGGAAGATATCCGAATATTTTAACAGATGAGGTTGTGGGTAAAGAGGCGACTAGTCTATTTGAGGATGCGAAACAAATGTTAGAACAAATTCAGGAAGAGAAGTGGTTGGAATATAAAGGTGTGTTCGGATTATTTCCTGCGGCAAGTGTTGATGATGATATTTTGATTTATGCGGATGAGAACCGTGAGGTGATTCTACATACTCAGCATTGTATGAGACAGCAAACAAAAAAGGCACCGGGAGTTCCTAATTATGCACTATCTGATTTTATTGCTCCGTTGGACAGTGATATAAAAGATTATGTCGGTGGATTTGTGGTGACTTCGGGGTTAGGGATTAAATTAAAGATAGATGCTTTTGAAGCAGATCATGATGACTATAATTCTATATTATTGAAGGCTCTTGCTGATAGATTGGCAGAGGCATTTGCGGAATATTTACATGAACGAGTTAGAAAATATCACTGGGGTTATGTGAATGATGAGTCATTTGACAATGAAAGTTTAATTAAAGAAAAATATCAAGGTATTAGGCCTGCGCCAGGATACCCTGCATGTCCGGATCATACGGAAAAAATTGGTTTGTTTAAGTTGCTTGATGCAACGCGTTTGACAGGTGTTTCTCTTACGGATAGTTTGGCGATGATGCCTGCTGCGAGTGTTTCTGGATGGTACTTTGGAAATCGTAAATCCAAATATTTTGGCGTTGGAAAAATAGGTTTAGATCAGGTAGAATCTTTGGCAAATAGAAAAGGTGTTAGTACGCAAGAGATGGAAAAATGGCTCTCTTCAAATATTCATTAGCTTCATTTAGAATGAGGCTCCTATGACTATACTTGCAAAAGGGGATTGAGTCTTGTTATGAGGTCTCGATAATTTAAAATTCCCTGAAGGGGAAAAGATCTAAAAGTAGCTGAGATTATATATCTCTAGTTCTTTTAAGTATTTTGAATGAAAATTGATTATATGTCAAGTGTGGTATGAAATGGTTATAAAACAGTAGAGCAACCCGGGAGGGTCGCTCTACATAACCTAACCTAACCACTATTCACTGAAAAAGACTTTTAGTGTTATGATTTAAATCAAAATACTAAATCAATCTTTACACTGCAAATATACGACGCTTCTGAAGGTTAGGCAAATTGTAAAATACAATGTTCATGTCAGTCTGAAAACCTATTGCATCTAATGATCACTTATAATTGTTAATATACGTGTCAAAACCTATGCTTAATAGTGAAAAAAAGTACATTCATAGAAAATTCAAAAAGATTATTGTTGGATTCCTAAGTTTTAATTAAAAAGAAAATATTCGATGAGTCAGATAGAATACTCGATTATCGTCAATTACTGTTCGTTATGCCTGCATAGTTTTATGTTGTTGTGTTGCAGATCTTTTATGATTTTAGTATTACTTTTTTGTGAAATATAAAGTATTGACTTTTAGTTTGTTTTTGTGTTTTTGAAAATCATATTTAGCCCAATTAATTTGAATCATTTTTTTAGTAGTTCAATAGATGTAAATTATGACTCTTCGTTGTAGAAGTTCATTTTACTGCGATATCGTACGTCGAGTATTAGAAAGCTGATAAAAGAAAAAAGAGCGATCATAAGATGACCGCTCTTCTCGAATTAATTTATTTACTTTTAAAGATTACTTCTTATTTCCCAACCGAATAATCCATAAATCCAGTTTTTCAATTGATGTAAAAGAAGGTAAAGGGAAGGAATGATTACAAGTGTCAAGAAGGTTGCAAATGTTAATCCATAAATAATTGCCCAAGACATTGGGGCAAAGAATATGTTGTTGTCTCCTCCGAAATATATTTTCGGATCATAGGTTGTCAATAGGCTTGAAAAGTCGATATTGAAACCAATAGCTAATGGAATTAATCCTAGAACAGTAGTAATTGCTGTTAATAGTACCGGGCGTAATCTCGTTTTCCCACCCTCAATAGCTGCTTTAACAATTTCATCATATGGGAGTTGGTCATATTCGCCTAAGCCTAGCTCATCGCGCTTTTGCTTTCGTATTAGATTAGTATAGTCGATAAGTACAATTGCATTGTTTACTACTACACCTGCTAATGAAATGATTCCAATCATTGTCATCATAATAACGAAGCTTTGTCTTGAAATTAACAACCCGAGCAATACTCCAATTAATGAAAGTACAACCGTCAACATAATAATTGATGGTGTTGAGAATGAGTTAAATTGAGCAACAATAATCAGAAGTATTAAGAACACCGCAATACCTAAAGCTTTGCTTAGGAATGCCATTTCTTTAGCTTGTTCTTCTTGTTGTCCAGAGAACTTGTAATTGACTCCATTTTTAATTGTATTGGTTTCTTCATACAATTTCATTTTAGCTCTTAGTGTGTCAACGATCTCAGTTGGGTTTGATCCTTCCGTAACGTTTGATGTTATTTGAACTAAAGGAATTTGATCTTTTCGAACAACTGCAGTATAGGATGTAACTTCTTTTGGATCTTCAATTACCGACTGGATAGGAATGTTTAGTAATTTCCCTTTGTTGTTTCTGAAAATTAAACGTTGATTTAGTAAAGCGTCTATACTTTCACGATTTTTCTTATTGAACTTTACTACGATATCGTAAGATTCATCACCTTTCGTATAGGTAGTAATGTCTTGTCCAAGTAAGGCCTTCCTAATTGCCATGCCAACTTGATAGGTCGAAGCATTTAATTTACGAATTTGATCGCGATCTACACGGATTGGAATTTCAGGTCGATCTGCTTCAACGTTAAGCTTGAGTTTTTCGACACCTTCTACGTGTAAGCCATCCAGATAGTTTTGGATTTTTTTCGCCTCAGAAATTAATTGACCATATTCTACTTTACCCGTGATATCCATGCTAATTGGAGCTCCTTGTGGCGGCCCCGCTGCATCTTTGGCAGCTGTAATTTCAATATCCGCATTAAACTCGCCTTGAAGCTTTTGTTGTATCTCTTTGAGAACCTGAGAACTAGTTACTCCATTTCTGTATTGAGATTCAACAAAGTTGACAGTAACACGGGCTTTATGAGGAGTGTTTCCCATGGTTACACCTTGTGCGGGATCACTAGTCCCTTCTCCAACTTGGGATATAATAGATTTGATTAAACGCCTGTCTTGAGGAAGCCCTGCTTTTTCATCTTTTTCTATGTATTCCTTTAATATATCATTGGTGAGAAGATCTTCGATCTCTTTTGTTGTTTCATTGGTTACAGTGATATCTGTTCCAATCGGGTGGGAGATGAAAATATTCGCATAGTTTGGTTCGTTTACAGGGAAGAAGTCAATCTTAGGTGGGAATATAGACATTGCCATGATTGAAAGGAACAACACAATAAATGTTCCTAAGAAGAAGACTAATGGTTTTTTCCCTTTTAAAGCAAAATTTAAGAATTTTTCATATCCTCTTTCTAAACGAGGAAGGAATCCATTTTGGAATTTCACAGTTCCAGGGTATAGTATAAACAAGTTAAGAAGACCAATAATTGCTATAACAATTAAAAAGTTTCCTAAGCCAATACCACCTAATATTAACATTATAACTCCGATTCCTGTAAGTACAATTGAATTTCGGATAACACGTTTTTTCTTTGGTTTGTTAGAGGTTACTTTCATGTAGGCAACGGCCAGTACAGGATTAATTACTAAGGCAACAAATAAGGAAGAACCCAATACAATGATTAACGTAATTGGTAAGTATTTCATAAATTCACCCATAATTCCAGGCCAGAATGCCAAAGGAATGAATGCTGCTAATGTAGTAGCAGTTGACGCTATAATTGGCATTGCAATTTCTCCTACACCATCGATAACGGCTCTCGTAGAAGATTTACCTTCTGCCATATGTCTGTATATGTTTTCTACGGTTACAATTCCATTATCTACAAGCATTCCGAGAGCAAGTACTAATGAGAAGAGCACCATTACATTCATGGTAACTCCCATTGAGTTTAGAATTAAGAAGGACATTAACATTGAGAGTGGAATAGCAACTCCCACGAAGAGCGCATTTCTTAACCCTAAGAAGAAAAGTAATACGCCTACAACGAGTATAATTCCGAAAATAATCGAGTTTAATAGATTCGAAACCATGTCTCTCGTATTGTTTGACTGATCGCTCGTTCTTGATACACTTACGCTTGAGGGAATTGTTCCGTCTAATGATGCTCTTTCAAGGATTTTAGTAATGCTGTCGGAAGCATCTAATAAGTTTTCACCTCCTTGTTTTTTAATATCTAACATCACTACTGGTGATCCAAATTCTCGCGCGTATGAAGTTGTGTCTCCATTACCAAATTCTACATGTGCTACATCTTCTAGTTTGACAGGTAAAAAATCATCTTGTTTAATTATTATTTTTTTTAATTCTTCGGCATTTCTAAACTCACCATCGATACGAACGGTTTTTCTTACCCCATCTTCTAGAATTTCTCCTCCAGAGATTGTTTGATGTTCTGAATTTACCGCATTTTGAATATCTTCAATTGTAACGTTTACCGATTGAGCCCGGATAGGGTCTACTTCAATACGCATTTCTTGCGTTTGTGTACCGCGAATATCAACTTCACTGATTTGCGATAGGTCTTCAATTTGATCCTCGAGATTTTCAGCAATTTCTTTTAAAAGAGCAGGATTTTCTCCACGAAGATTGATATTCATGATTGGCATTTGCGATGGATCAAGCTCAAAAATATTTGGCTCTACCGGTAGTTGAGGGAAATCAGACTTCGCCCGAGCATCGTCAACAGCATCTTTAACTTTTTGAAGCGCTTTGTCTACTGACATCTTGAAGTCAAACTTAATACGAATAGTTGTGTACCCATGTACAGAGTTTGTGTTGATTTCGTCGACGAGCTTAATTCCTCCAATCTCTTTTTCAACAGATTTGGCAATTTTTTCTGACATATATTGTGGAGAAGATCCAGGCTTAGCAATTCCAACATAAATTTCTGGAATCTGCAATTCTGGGAAATTCTCTTTAGGCATGGAGTTATAGGCTCCATATCCTCCGAGTAAAATGATTACTAAGATGAGGAATACCGTCTTTCTGTTGTTGACAGCAAGTGTTGATAGACCAAATCCGCTATTTTTATTTTCCATTATTGTTAAATTGGTCAAGTTATTTTTTTGTTCTTACGGTGTCTTTGTTCTTTATGCCTTTAGCACCAGCAACAACTACCTGCTCATTGTCTTTGACCTTTGGGTTGTCTTTGATCAATGCGGATCCGTCATACTTTTTAATTACCGTTACGTTAACACGTTCTACAGTGTATAGTTTTTTCTTTTTATCCTGAGAGTCAATTTCTGTTGCGATGTATAAGTAGTCGATATTATCTTGATCTTTAAGTATGCTTTTTGAAGGAACTACTGTTCCGTTTGGGACATCAAGATCAGTAATACTTACTTCGGCAAGCATATTGGGTAAAAAGAATGTATTGTTCTTAATTTTTGACATAATTCGGAACGTACGGTTTGTTGGTTCTATGTAATTACCCACATGCGTTATTGCCAAGTTTACTGTGTCATCTGAAGAATATGGAAAAGTAACGGCTATTGGTGTTCCAATTTTTATTTTTGAAAAGTGCTTTTCAGATACAGTGGCAATGATGTCAATGTTTGAGTTGTTTACTAAACGTACCAGTGGAGCTGCTGGACCAGCCATTTGTCCTTTTCGAGCAAATACCTGATCGATAGTTCCTGTAAATGGTGCGCGAATAGACGCTTTTCCTCGTTGTGTATTAAGAGAATTCATACTGGCCTTAAGACTGTTGACTTGATTTTTTGCTGTTTCTAAATCAAATTCAGAACCAACACCTCGTTTCATTAGTTCTTCTTGCTTTCCAAGCATGTATTCAGCGTATTGAAGCTGAGTTTGCAGTTCTTGAACGTTAGATGTTAAAATAGAAGCGTCTACGTTGGCAATAACTTGACCTTTACGAACGATCTGTCCTTCTTTTACATTGATTGATGTTATCAAACCTCCCATCTCTGCGCTTAATGTAATGTCTTGATCTGTCTCAACATTACCTTGAACATTAATTTTGTGCGTGAATCTCGTTTGTTGAACAGGGGATAGCTCCACTAATGGCTCGAAAATTATTTTTTCTTCTTTTCCTGTATCCTTAGATGCGTCGCTTGAGCATGAGGCTGCTACCAATACTAGGCCTGCCATGAGCAAGAGATTTTTGATCTTTTTCGTTTTCATTTTGTGCAATTTATTCTGTTGGTAATAGTTTGTTGTAAATTTTATCGAGTGCCAATCTAGCTTGGAATACGTCCACAAGAGATCCTACATATTGGGCTTGTGCAACCATTAATTGGTTGTATTTTTGGGTAACAATAATGCTATTTCCTTCACCAATATCTTTTTTAGTGATGGCATTGTTGTAAATATTTCTTGCAAGAGAAATGTTTTCCTGCTGCAGTTTGAACTTACTCTGAGCGTTTGATAAATTGTTTTGAGCTTGAGCTGATTGAAATTTCAATGTCTGCTCCATTTGCTTAACTGCATTTTGGTCTTGAAGTAGTTTAATACGTGACTGAGTTGTTACTGCATGTCTTGAAAGACCAGAGAAAATTGGAATGTTTAGTTTGAGTCCCCAGACAGTTTGTGCAAACCATTGTTTATCTTGAAAGAAATCAAACTCATTTCTATATGCATTATAGCTATGTTGAAAGAATGCATTTAATGATGGTAGATTTGCAAATTCATTATTTCTTACGTTGTACTCAGAGAGCACCACTTGTTGTTCGAGTAGTTGGTACGTACGATTGTTTGTGATGTCTCCAGGAGTACTGAGTGTCGATTGATTCATTAATTTTTCAGCGTTTTCGGAGATTGATAGTTGATTTTCCATAGGATAACCCATGGTCAATTTCAATGCACTTAGCGCATTTTCATATTGGATTTTTGCTGACAATTGAGCATCTTTTGCCGTAAGTAAAGAATATGATAACTGATCCATATCCTCTTGTTGCATCAACCCTAGTTCTAGATAGTTTTTTTGCTTTTCTATGAGTTTTTCGGTGATGAGAACCATAGAATCAACGAATTGTTGATTTTCTTTTGCAACTGCTACCATCTCATAGGATTGAATTACATTGAAAATAACGTCTTCCTTTTCTATATTACTGGAAGAAGCTTGAAAACTCTTTAAATACTTTGCAACCTTTAATCCAATGATATAAGATCCATTGAATAATAATTGTCCTACTTCTAATGATCCTGTAGCTGAGTATTCTGTTCCTGCGCGAAAGGAGATTAAATCACCAGGAGTTGCATTGGGGTTGAAAAATTGAGCGTCAATTACTGAAACAGGAAGGTTTAAGAAGTTGTTGAAAGTTCCGTTTATCTGAACTTGGGGTAATCCCATGCCACGTACTTCGATGTATTTTTGATTCATTACATCAATTTCGTATTCAGAATTCTTTATTGTGAGACTGTTTTTGAGAGCGTACTCTTTTGCTTCTTGTAATGTGAAGCTGTTTTGCGACCATCCTGTTGCTGATAGAAACAGGATGGTTCCAAAAATAGTAACTAGCTTATTCATTGATTTCATTGTTAAAATGTTGCTGTATATATATTAGTCCATTTTCATTTACCATTCCCTTTAGTTGGAATCGAATAACTTCTCGTAATGTTTCATCTAATTTGAATTCGGGCCAAGGGAAAACCTCACCGTTTAAAATGGTTTCAATTGATGATACATATAAACGTGAGATTATTGCAACGTTAAGGTTCTCACGATATAGTTTTTCTGCAATTCCTCGCTCTAAATTTTCTCTAATATTTGTTAGGATAAAATTCCATTTATGATCGTCCATTAGTTTCCATGCTTCAGGATAATATTTTCTAATGTCATAAAACACAGTAGGATTTACGTTGGATAGATGTTCCATAACAAATCGACTGATCTTAATTAGTGCGTCAATTGCATTTACCCCTGCTTCATTACATGTGGTGCATGTTTCGCGATCTTCTTCAAGTTTTGCTTTAAACATTGCATTTACTAATGCGTTTTTATCATCGAAGTATTTGTAGATTGTTTTTTTTGAAACTCCTAACTCACGAGATAAGTCATCCATGGTTACGGTTTTTATACCATACTTCATAAATACTTGACTTGCACGTTCTAATATCTCGATCTGTTTTTTATCCATAGGACAAAAGTATATATTAATTTGCACAATGGAAACTTTAAACATGTTAAAAGTTTCCAAAGTTCTTTAAGTTTATTTTAAAAGGATATCTTCGTGGAAATTGATTCGATGATTCAAATCTATACAGATGGTTCCGCAAAAGGTAATCCAGGCCCAGGTGGCTATGGGGTTGTTATGCGATTTAAAAATCAAGAGAAGGAGTTTTCTCAGGGGTACAGAATGACAACAAATAATCGTATGGAATTATTAGCTGTGATTGTCGCATTAGAGTCTCTTAAAACTGATAAGTATCCAGTTCATGTATATTCTGATTCTAAGTATGTAATTGATTCAATTACCAAACGATGGGTGTTTAATTGGGAAAAGAAGGGATTTAAAGGAAAGAAGAATGTTGATCTTTGGCGACGATATTTAAAAATACATGGGCGCTGTAATGTAACTTTTCATTGGGTAAAGGGTCATGCGGGACACCCTGAGAATGAAAGGTGCGATGCACTTGCTGTTGCTGCTGCTGAAGATCGTGATCAATTGATTGATACAGCGTTTGAGGGGTTAAAAGATTAGTAGGTTAAGCTTGTTTCTTAGAGTTGCTTTCAAGTTCAGCTAAACACGCTTTCATGAAAGTGTAAATCAACGGGTGAGGAATTTCTCTTGTCGAGGTAATTTGGGGGCAAAATCCGCATGCAACGAAAAAAGGGTGTGTTTTTAAGCTAAGAACTTCGGGTTCTTCAAACTGATTGTAGGCTTCTACGTCAGTAAGTTCATTTTCTAATCGTTGAATTAAGCGAGGGTATAGTGAGAATCGACTAGAAGTTAGTTCTTCATTATTGCGATTCTTATATAGTTGAATGAATGCTTCAGAGTGAGGAGTGATGGATATTTTTTCAAATTGCTGACCATCCACAAGGTTGTCTGAAATTAGCTTTTCATTTTTTGGGTTTAATTGATAAGAATTTATGATTGCTTCAATAAATGTTCGATATCCTGCTCCTGTGATCAACGCAGGTGATGGCTTACCCATTATTTCTTTGATGATACCGTGAAGAAAAAATTCGTTGATAATCGGTCCTGGTGCAATCCAAAAACCGTCATATTGATTAAATTGTTGAGGGCGAAAACTTAGTACTTCATTTAACTTGATCCAATAATAACTGATTTCGACTTCCAGAAAGTTTGCTGCATGATCAATAGCCAGATTCGTCGCGTGATGCGAATTGTAAGTGAAATTATAGTCACCAATTATGGCTATTTTCAAGCTTTTTCCCATTTATTTCTTTAAAAATCAATAATTGAGAATGGCTTAACAGCTTTTAATATTAGCGCTGAAACCATCCTTGATATGTTGCATTTTGGATATGGATAGAATCCAACTCCATTGCTACTGCATCATAGTGGTAAATAAAACAATCAAAGTTGCAGATGAATTGTGAGTAATCTCCTGTATTGTCCGATTCTTGTTCTATTCCAGTGAATGTTACATTTTGAGCGTTTAAACTTGCTTCTGAACTTTTCCATTCTACACCAAATTGATCTGTATACGTGACCTCAAATCCAGCTAAACCATTGTCAGAATAAAGAGGAGTATCTTCATTTAAAAAGTGCTCATTAAAGTCAGAAACAGGAGGGTCTGAAGATAAAGAGGCGTTCCATTGAACACTTCCCATTCCTACTTTTATAGAGGTGGGAACTTCAGGTGAGGACATTTCCGAAAAATAAATTGCTGATGAATTTGCAGATGGAAGTATGATTTTAGCTTTTGACGCTACGTTTTCATAACTTAATACATGTTCTGTAAACTCAACTGTTGCTGAATTAAAGTCTCCAATAAAATAGGCTTTTAAATCTACTTTGGGAGTTGGAGCCGGAATAATTTCATGTTCTATACAAGAACTAATTAGTAGTCCCATCATCCCCAATAGAAAAATACCTTTTCTCGTCATAATATTAGCAGTTTAGTGTATTTAGCTCCGTATAAAATATTATAGAGTGGAGCATGTATTTCATCTAAATTACGAAAAAAAAGAATAAAGGTTGCGTTGATGATTGTCAAAAATGAAAATTTAGGCGCGAATTTGACGAATATTTTTGGTGTCAGAGATCGAAGATATGTTTACGAACGCATTAGATAGTGTGCTGAAGTCAGCGTAATATAAAGTGTCATTATTTTCAATTGTTTCAGATTTTAAAAATGTCTCTTCGGAAAAATCTGTGTTAGTTCTGCGTAAGTCATTTAACATACGGTTTAATTGAGTATGCGAAACGAGTAAATCAGTTTCATAACTCATGTGTCCTTTTAACATGCTACCTTTTACAAGTACTTCACGATCTGTAGATAGAAATACTACTGATGATAACTCCATTGTTTGTGTTTGTATATTCATAACTTGTGTGTTTTGATAATACAAATATTGAGCTCAACAACGTAAAGTATTTACGATCTGAAAAAAATAGTTGACTTTTTAGATTTACTCTTATAATAGGACGATCTTGTTAATATTATATGTGTGAGGAACAGTTTTTTGAATTAAAGTACGGTTTTCAGGATGAAGTGAGGTCTATTTTGTTAAAAACAGTATTTTCATGATTCAAACATAAGAAACATGAAATATCATCAGATTAATAGTGCCCTTTTTGTTCAGAATAGAGCCGAGTTTATGGATAAAATGGAGACCTCATCATTGGCCGTGTTTAATTCCAATGATATATATCCAATAAGTGCTGATAGTACAATGCCTTTTCAACAACATCGCGATATTTTTCATTTGTCTGGTGTCGATCAAGAAGAGAGCATTCTTGTTTTGTCACCTAACTCAAAAAATCCAGCACATAAAGAAGTGTTGTTTTTGAAGGAAACAAATGAACATATTGCGGTTTGGGAAGGTGAGAAATTAACAAAAGAAAGAGCTTTTGAGGTTGCTGGGGTAAAAACAGTTTATTGGTTAGATCAATTCGATACAATTTTTAAACAAATGATGTGTGAGGTAGATTCTATTTATTTAAATACAAATGAGCACCTAAGAGCTAATACAGTTGTACAAACAAGAGAGGATCGTTTTATCGATCAAGTAAAGAAAGATTATCCGAGTCACGGGGTTAAAAGAAGTGCGCCAATTATGCATCGAATTAGATCTATTAAGAATCCTATTGAAATAGATCTGATGCAAAAAGCATGTAATATTACTAAGGCTGGAATTGAGCGCTTACTTGGATTTGTTAAGCCCGGTGTGTGGGAGTATGAGATTGAGGCCGAACTGGTACATGAATTCTTGATTAACAGATCTAAAGGATTTGCATATACACCGATTGTTGCTTCTGGTGCTAATGCTTGCGTATTACATTATATTGAAAATAACATGCAGTGTAAGTCGGGAGATGTGATTTTGCTGGATGTTGGGGCAGAGTATGCAAATTATGCATCTGATCTTACGCGTTGTATTCCTGTAAATGGGCGTTTTACAGATAGACAAAAAGAGGTGTATAATTCTGTACTTCATGTAAAAAGAGAGGCTGAGAAATTGTTAGTACCAGGTACTTTTTTGAATGAGTATCATAAAGAGGTTGGTAAATTAATGGAGAGTGAATTACTGAAGCTTAAATTGATTGATCATACGGATATTAAAAATCAAGATGAAAATTGGCCTGCTTATAAGAAGTATTTTATGCATGGAACATCTCATTTTATTGGTCTAGATACTCATGATGTAGGTCTTTGGAATGAACCAATTGAAGCTGGTATGGCTTTTACTTGTGAGCCGGGGATTTATATTCCAGAAGAAGGTCTTGGTATTCGCTTGGAAGATGATCTTGTGGTTCAAACTTCAGGAGAACCATTGAATTTAATGGGGGATATTCCAATAGAGGCAGATCATATTGAATCATTAATGAATGGGTAATTATTCTAGAAATAGATTAAAATACAGGGTGATTGGGAACGGTCACCCTGTTGTTTTTTTGCATGGTTATCTTGAATCGATGACAATGTGGAATGGATTGAACAGAACAGGATATAAATCGGTTGATTTTGACCTGCATGGACATGGACGATCATTGCATGTTTTAGTCCCAGAAACACTGGAGCAGATGGCGCTTGATATCATGGAGGAGATTGAATCTTTAGGAGTTGATAGATATTCGTTGGTGGGGCATTCTATGGGAGGATATATTGGACTTGAGTTGCTAAAAAATGACCCTAAGTGTCAAAAAATGATGCTACTTAACTCTAATTTTTGGGAGGATTCAACGCGTAAAATAAACGATAGAAAGCGTGTAGCTAAGATTGTTGAGACGAATGCTTCGCTTTTTTTGTATGAGGCAATTCCAAATCTTTTTCTTGATCCTAAAAAGAATGATCGGGAGGTGAAATTATTAATTGCTGAGGCGATGAAGATGTTGCCAGCTGAGATTGGTAAAGCTTCATTAGCAATGAGTAGAAGGAAAAGTCATGAAAGGACAGTAGAGGCAAATGCTAAAAATGTATGGGTGGTTCAAGGAGAACAGGATCCAATTGTTTCTTGTCAGAGAATGAGGGAGGCAATATCAGGTTTAGCAATTAATTATCATGAATTGTCGGATGTTGGTCATATGACTCATATTGAATCGAGTAATGTTATTGATTCTCTTCTGAGAGCATTTGTTAGATGATTTAGCATTAGTTAACAATTAAGGTGAAATGTTCATTTAATTTTCACGTCTAACAAGGGTAGTTAGTTTAGTAGTGAGGATAGTTATCCTCAGAGAGTAAAAGCAATTCATAGAACTGGATTGCTTTTCTCTTTTTATAGATAAAAAAAAACGGAAACTTTAGTTTCCGTTGTCGTTAAAAATCCAAATTAAATGTTTTTCTAAGAGTATTTTTTGTTTCATAAAAGCTCAATGATTAATAATTTACATGTAAACAAGATACAGCGATTCTTTTTTTGAAATTTAAAAAAACCTTTATCTGTTGCTGGGATGTATTGAACGGGTGTGATTTTTTAATAATCGGGAATCACCTGAATAGTATTAGAAATAATAAAAACTTTAATGATAATATTAATCGTATCTTAGATTTAAAACCTAAAGGAATATATATGAAATTGAGAGCTTTAATAGTTGATGATGAGGAGTTTGCACGTAAAAATCTAACAATGATGTTGGAGGAGTATTGCCCGGAAATTGAGGTGATAGGTGAAGCATCTCGAAAGGATCAGGCCAAAGCAATCATTGAATCATCAGATCCTGATGTTGTGTTTTTGGATATTCGAATGCCTTCTGGAGCAGAAGGATTTGAATTGTTGGATGAAATAGAAAATAAGAATTTCTTAGTTGTATTTGTAACAGCATTTAAAGATTATGCAATTCGTGCGTTTAACGCGAGTGCCGTTTATTATGTGTTGAAACCAATTGATATTGATGAATTGAAAATGGCAGTGGAACGTCTTGTAGAAACACAAACATCTTTCAAAGAAGAGCCTGAAAATTACAACACGTATTTTTCATCGTTGAAAGAGCTTTCAAACAACTTATTGCATAAAACGAATAGTAGTCGAATTGCCATTAGTCATACCAAAGGGTTAAAGATTGTTGAAGATGATACGATTACTCATCTTGAGGCTAGTGGTAATTGTACAACAATTTATTTTAATGATGGCTCAAGATATCTTGACACGCGTACATTAAAGGTATATGAGAATTTATTGAATCCAAGAAAGTTTTGTCGAGTTCATAAATCGCACATAATTAATCTAAATATTTTGCAGGAGTATTTAAATGAGGATGGACATTTTGCCGTTCTTAAAGGTGGGATTCGTGTACCAGTTGCAAGAAATAGAGTTACTGAATTTGTTAGAATGCTAAAAGAACATTAGATGTTGAAAAAAACGTTGCTGCTACTGATAGGTTTGTTTGTTTATCAGTTATCATTTTCTCAAAAATATTCGTTTCAAACGTATAGTGCGGAAGATGGGGTGCCTCAAACTCAGGTGACTGACGTTGTGCAGGATAAAGATGGGTATCTTTGGGTTGGTACTTTCGGAGGTCTTGCAAAATTTAACGGTCGAGATTTTACAACGTATTCGTCGTATGATGGCTTACTTAGTAACCGAATTACAAAACTTAAGTATATTAATGACGAATTGTGGGTGAGTCATGACGGTGGGATTTCTATTATTAAGAATAACAAAATTGAAACAATCTCTTTTTTAGAAGGACAGGAGTCTTATGCCGTAGCAAGCTTCTTGGAGTTTAAAGGCAAAATTTATATTACAACGAAAGGTGGTGGAATTTATAATGTTGAGAATCACAAGTTAATTGATTGTACCTATAATCATAAAGATACTACTAGGGCTTGGAGGATTCGTGCAGCTACTGTTTCTGGAGACTCGATGTATTTAGCTACAAGGCACGGTATATTTTCAACAGGAGATATGAAGACCTTTAATCAGCATAAGGGGTTTGAAGAAGGGACCTTTTCGAGTGCAGTCTCAATGGGAGATACCCTTTATTTTTCTACGTTTAAACGTTTATTTCGATACCTGCCAAAAACGGGAGTTATAAAGGAGTTTTCTTCTGATCTGTTCAATGAGGCTACGATTGTAGATTGTAATATCGATCGAAAGGGGAATCTTTGGTTGATTACTACAACTGGCTTGATATCAGTTGATTCTAGTGATGATGTTCGTTTTTTGAACAGATCTTCAGGTTTGCCGTTTGGTAACTTGAATTGTATACATGAAGATCGTGAAGGTAATTTTTGGATTGGCTCAAACGGTAAGGGGATGTTTCGATTTCCTGGAGAAACATTTAAGTACTTTGATCGATCTACGAATTATAAGAGTGATCTTTTCCTGACTGGGTTTCAGAAAAAAAATGGTGATTTCTATTTTGGGACATTGGATGAAGGTATTTTAAAGAAGGGGAGGAATGGAGAGGTAAATGTTGTCTATTCTGATGAAGCGTGTATTTGGTCTTCTGTTAAAGATGTAGGCGGAAGAGACTGGTTTGGGACAATGTCGTCACTTGTCTCGATTGATAAAGAGGGGGAAATAGAGGTTCACCGAGTTTTCGGAGAGCATACATCAGCAAAGGTCGCAGGAATTTATCGCGTAAATGCTGATGAGATGTATATCGGTGGAGGACGTGGAGTGGTTCATTTTAAAAATGGGAAGTTTACTTTTTTAAATCAGAAAACAAGTGGGCACAAATTAGAAGATATTGGAACCGTTCGAGATTTTGTCTTAATTGAACAAGGTTTGGTTTGTGCTTCGAATCTAGGCTTGTTTCTCTATAAGGATGGAAAATTCTCTCAATACAAGAACGTAGAAGAGTTTGTTTATTGTATAGAGATAGATGATGATGGAAATATTTGGTATGGAACTTCAAAGGGGATTTTTAGGTTGAAGAATGGTAAATCTGAGAGGTTTGACCTTTTACGTAGCCCTTCTGCAAATTATATTAACTTTTTAAATTATCGAGATGATGAATTATTTATTGGGACCAATAATGGGTTGTTTATTTTTTCTGATTTAGATGCCATACAGCCTTCTATGAGACGCTACGGGCGTGATGAGGGAATTGTTGATCTTGAAACAAATATTTGTTCAGGATTCTTTGATTTAAATGGAGATTTTTGGTTCGGAACATCTTCTGGATTGGTTTGCTATAATAGAAGTAGTGAGGATGTATTGAATGTTACACCTAAAGTGCATTTGAAATATATCTTGATGAATTATCAACCTTTTGACTATTCAAAATATAGTGATTCGCTTGATGATAGAGGTTTCCCTATTTGTTTGACATTCCCTTATTCAAAGAATAATTTAATATTTGAGTTAGAGGGGGTTTCAATGGCCAATCGTAAAAACTTGAATTATCAGTTCTTTTTAGAGGGATTGAACGAAGATTGGTCTCCATTGACGCAAAACCCAACGATAACATTTACAAACCTTCCTGCTGGAGAATATAATCTCAGAATGCGAGCGGCGGATTTTGATGGAAGGGTTTCAATGGAGGTTGCTTATCCATTTACGATCAATCAAGCATTTTACAAAACTTGGTGGTTTATTGTGCTCTGTGGCTTGGCAGTTGTAGTAATTTCTTTATTGTATTTTCGACTTCGATTAAGGAGGTTGAATGATGCAAACGAAAAGGAAAAATTGGAATATCGTACACGTTTACTTTCGCTCGAGCAACAGTCGATGAATGCTAGTATGAATAGACATTTTGTCTTTAATTCGTTGAATTCAATTCAATACTTTATTAATACTCAGGACCGTATATCAGCGAATAAATACTTAACTAATTTTGCTAAACTGATTCGTAAGAATCTTGACTCGGCAACCGCTAATGGAAATGTTATTACTCTAGAAGAAGAACTTGAGCGCCTTCGGTTGTATTTATCTCTTGAATCCATGCGATTTAAGGATCGATTTGATTATTCTATTATGGTTGAGGATGGGATTGATGTAGAATCGATTCAAATTCCTGCAATGTTGATGCAACCGTTTGTTGAAAACAGTATCATTCACGGAATTTTACCTAATGAAGAAAAGAAAGGGCAGATTGATATTCGAATTTCTTGGGAAAATGAACAGTTAATAGTCTCAGTTCGAGATAACGGAATAGGGGTTGATCAAAGTATATTACGTAAGCCTGGCATAGACGGAGATCATCGTTCGAAAGGAATGGAGATCACTTCAAAACGAGTTGAATTGATACAAAAAATATCTAATGAGAACATATCATTAGAAGGGCCGTTCGAATTAAGAGATGAAAACAGTTTAGTCAATGGAACATGCGTTTTACTCAAAATCCCATTAAATGACTTGGATATATAGGAGTATTGAGTTATATTTGTTTAGTAAAATCATTTGATAATGAGAAAGATCGTATATTTAATAGCAGTTGTTTTTGCCTTAGTAGCAGTATCTTGTACTAAACAAGATATTCGTCCTAAAACAAATACAACTTCGTGTGAGCCTACTTGGAGAGTGACTGAAGGTGATAGTGAAGAAGAAGAGATTGAAGGAAATGGAGGAATCACAGATCCTAATAAAGAAGTTACAGAGGAAGAAGATGCTAATAGCAATAATGCAAATTAATTAGTTTCCTTTTTGAAAATATTAATCCCGATTACCTGTGGTAATCGGGATTTTTTTGTTTATCCGTTTGCTAAATAAAATATACACTTCAAATCTTAATTTAAAAAGGCGTTTTTTCTTTTAGTATCTTGATTACTCTACTTATAATGAGCAATTAACGATACATGTCTAGCAAGGTAAATAGTGCACTATTTGATTTGGTTAAATCCATGTCAAAATCAGAAAAGAGATATTTTAAATTAATGTCTTCTCGTCATACGATTGGTGATGAGAATAATTATGTACGTCTTTTTGATTTTCTTGATAAACAAGAAGAATATGATGAAGACAATTTATTTAAAAGTTTCAAAGGGGAAGCATTCCTTAATAGATTCTCCATCACAAAGAAGAGGTTGTATGATCATATCTTAGTATCGTTAGATTCGTTTCATTATACAGGTTCAATCGAAGCTCAACTATTCAAACAGTTGCATTCAGCGGATATTTTATTTGAAAAATCGCTTTATGATCAATGTAGGAGAATTCTTAGAAGTGCAGAGAAGTTAGCTGATAAGCATGAGCTACATGCAATACTATCAATGATTAGTTCGAAGCAAAAGCGTTTGCTTGAAACTTCTGGATACTTAAATTCTAGTGGAAAGGTAATTAAAGAGGTTCTTAATAAGGATGAACGATATGTTAAAATTATCCAGCAGCAAGATTTACTTTGGTCGATTAAGAGTGAGTTTTTTTCTCTTTTGTCTAAGAAGGGGGTTGCTCGTTCAGATCAAGAAGTAGAGGATTATAAGAATATTTGTCGGCCAATTTTGGGTGAATTTGCAATTGTAGGTACTCGGAAATCATATTACCTATATCACCACATCTTAGGTGCTTATTTCTATGCTATTGGAGATATGAAGAGTTCGCTCCATCAACTCCAACTCAACCTAGATGAGATGAGGAAAAATGATCCTGTAAAGTCAGGGTATGAAAACCGTTATATTTCGATTCTTACGAATGCTATTTATATTTCGGATAAAATCGGAATGTATCGGGAGTCATTGATTTATTTGGGAGAATTGAAGCAATTTGCTTCTACTGTAAAATCAAATGAAGATTTATCGATTAAGTTGTTTTCAAGTATTAGTAGCATTGAATTAAGTATGTCGCTTAGAAAAGGAGAGTTTGACATAGCTAAAAAAACAGCAAAAGGAATTGAAGAAAGTCTTCGTCAGTATGAAGAAAAAGTGGTTCCAATTCGGCGGGCTTATCTTGAGTTTAAAATTGCAGTTGTGTACATAGGGCTCGGAGATTATTCAGAAGCTTTAAAGTGGATTAATCGGGTTTTAAATGATTCGGAATTAGATAAAACGGAGGATATTATTGGATTCACTCAGCTTTTAGACCTGCTTGTACATCTAGAGTTAGATCATAATAAGTTGTTACCTTATTCGTTTAAGAATACTCAGCGGTTTTTCAAGACAAGAAATCGAATGTATAATTTTGAAAAAGTACTTCTACAGTTTATTAGTAAGCTGATTAAATGTGACAATCCGTTTGATCGTCAACAAATTTGGGGAGAAATGTATAATGAGTTGGCGAATATCACTAATGATGATGTTTTTGAAAGTGTAGCTCTCGATTATTTTGATTTTCAGTCTTGGGCAGAATCTAAATTAAAAGGAAAGTCATTTGACTTAATTGTACGTGAAAAGTACAATCGTCAAATGCGCACAGCTTCATAGCTTACCTTTAAAATATAGAGGGATATAGGGTGGTGTCTATCGTTTTTCAGATTTAGTACATTACCCATTAAAATGATCCCATCCCTGTGCTTGAAGTTCGATTGCTGAACCATTCTTGTCAACGAAATAACGTCCATCATCTTCTGCAGTAATATGGCCAATAACGGTCATGTTTGGATTTCCTTTAATTTTATCGAAGTCATCTTGAGAAATCGTGAATAATAACTCATAATCTTCCCCACCGTTTAGAGCACATGTTGCGGGATCCATGTTGAATTCCAATGCTGCCATTGATGTCTTTCCGTCAATAGGAATTTTCTCATCATAAACATGACACCCAACTTTGCTGGAGGTACATATATGCATAATTTCCGAGGCTAATCCGTCTGAAATATCAATCATAGAAGTTGGAACAACGTCTAGATCTTTTAAAAATTGAATAATGTCCTGTCTTGCTTCAGGTTTTAATTGTCTTTCAATGATATAATCATTTCCGTCTAAGTCTGGTTGAATGTTCGGGTTTGCTTGAAAGACTTGCTTTTCTCTCTCGAGTATTTGGAGCCCGAGATATGCTCCTCCTAAATCGCCGCTGGCAACAAGTAAATCAAATTCCTTTGCACCAGATCGGTATGTGATTGATTCTTTTTTTGCACGACCTGTAGCCGTCACACTAATCATTAACCCTGAGAATGAGGAAGTAGTATCTCCTCCAACTAAATCAACATTGTAGACTTCGCAAGCTGAACGAATTCCCTCGTATAATTCCTCTAATGCTTCTACAGGAAAACGATTAGAAACGGCGATAGAAACTGTGATTTGTTCTGCGACACCATTCATCGCACAAATGTCCGAAATATTAACAGCAACGGCTTTGTACCCAAGATGTTTGAGTGGCATATACATTAAGTTGAAGTGAACGCCTTCTACTAACATATCTGTAGAAATTAGCATTGCATCTTCTTCTGAAATAGAAATAACCGCTGCATCGTCACCGATTCCAAAGGAAGTTGATGCTTGTTTGTTTGAGAATTTTTCAGTCAGATGTTTGATTAATCCAAACTCTCCAAGGTCTCCTAATTCTGTACGCTTTTCACTCATGATCACAGTTTTTTGCAAAACTACGAAAAGGTGTGCATGCAGCACCGATTTTCAGAAATATTTCGTGTACCTTCGGGGAAATCATTTTTGCGAATAAAATTCGCTGGATTGGCCGAATCGACAGTAAGGTCGGGGAGAGCTGATCACATTCGTAGTAATTTTGACGAATGATAGAATAAAAGAATAACATGGATACAAAGAAATTTTCGGAACTAAATCTTGATCCTCAATTGTTGGAAGCAATTTCCTACATGGGATTTGAAGACGCAACTCCAATTCAATCACAGGCAATTCCCTTAGTTCTTGAAGGGCGAGATGTTTTAGCTTGTGCACAAACAGGAACAGGAAAAACAGGAGCATTTTTGTTACCTATCTTGAATAAACTTGTTGGAAAAGAAGATACAAGTATCAATACATTAATTATCGTTCCAACTAGGGAACTTGCAGTGCAAATCGAACAACAAATACAAGGGTTCTCATATTTTATTTCAGCTGGATCCCATGCAGTATATGGAGGAGGGGACGGAAAGGACTGGCTGGTTCAAAAGGAAGTGTTGACGAAAGGAACAGATATCATTGTTGCAACCCCAGGAAAGTTGTTATCTCATTTGAAATTGGGATATGTGAAGTTTGATAAGGTTCAACATTTGGTAATGGATGAAGCTGACCGCATGCTCGATATGGGGTTTATTGATGATTTGAAAAAGATCATTTCATATCTTCCGAAAAAGCATCAAACATTGATGTTTAGTGCGACTATGCCTAAAAGCATTCGTGAATTGGCAAAGCGTATTTTGCATAACCCTTCTGAAATCTCACTGTCAATTTCAAAGCCAGCAGCTGGTGTGGATCAAAAAGTATATTTGACATTTGATCCGCAGAAAATTGGCGTGTTATCGCATATTTTATCTGAACGGAAGCACTATGATAGTGTGATTATTTTTACTTCAACAAAAAGTAAAGTGTTTGATATTGTGAGAGCTTTGAAGAAGAGTGGCTTTCCAGCAAAGGGAATTTCATCAAGTTTGGAACAGAGTGAACGAGAAGAAGTTCTACGTGGTTTCCGTTCAAAACGAATTCGAATATTAGTAGCTACGGATGTAATGAGTCGTGGAATTGATATTAAGGAAATTAATATGGTTGTTAATTTTGATGTGCCAAATGATGCAGAAGATTATGTTCACCGTGTGGGAAGAACAGCCCGAGCAAATACTAAAGGAGAAGCATTCTCTTTGGTAAATGAAAAGGATATGTATAAGCTTCGGAAAATTGAAGAATTGATCGACTCATCGGTTCCGAAATTACAGCCCCCTGAAGATTTGGGAGCTGGGCCTGAGTGGAGAGAGGGAGCCCCAAAAAAGAAACGAAAGAATTTTAAAAAGCCTTACAAGGGGAAGAAGAAAGGTAATTATAAGAAACAGTCAGGTGTGCCTAAAAAATAGGATAAAATGGCAATTGAAAGGAAAGGGAAACAGCAAACGAAATCGAGTTTACACCCTAGAAATAAACATAGAGAGCGTTATGATTTAGCGCGTTTAGGTGAGGTGTGTCCTGAACTGAAGTCTTTTGTTAAACCAAATAAATTTGGAGATGAATCGATTGATTTTGCTGACCCAGTAGCAGTGAAATTTTTGAATCGTGCATTGCTTGAAGTGCATTACGAAATTACTAATTGGGATATTCCAGAGGGATATCTTTGCCCGCCAATTCCAGGTCGAGCTGATTATATTCATCACGTTTCCGAGTTGTTATGCCAAAGTAATTTTGGTGTTATTCCGATAGGTGAAAATGTTGTAGCCATGGATGTTGGAGTAGGTGCTAGTTGTGTTTATCCAATTATTGGACATTATGAATATGGTTGGTCGTTTATAGGTTCTGATATTGATCGAAAATCAATCGATTCGGCGCAGGCCATTTTAGATCAAAATGAAAAGGTTAGTTCGTTTGTTTCTTTGAGATATCAGAAGGATAAAAGTGATATTTTTTACGGAATACTAAATCGTGATGAAAAAATAGATGTTTCGATTTGTAATCCGCCATTTCATATTTCGGCAGATGAAGCCCGAAAAGGAGCTGTCAGAAAGGTTAAGAATCTTACAGGAAATAAACCGTTGAACCCTACATTGAATTTTGGAGGAATGTCAAATGAACTATGGTGTGATGGAGGAGAACGTAAGTTTATTCGAAATATCGTTCACCAGAGTCGCAAATTTGCAGATAATTGTTTTTGGTTTACAACATTAGTTTCGAAGCAATCTAACTTGAAAAACATTTACGACATGTTAGATCAGATTGGGGCGAGAGAAGTGAAGACAATTCCAATGGGACAAGGGAATAAGGTGAGCCGTATTGTTGCTTGGACTTTTTTATCGCCTAAAAAACGAGTTGATTGGGGTAAAGAACGTTGGGGAAGAAAGTAGGTTAGGCTACATGTGTTTTCGTGAATCAATAATTTCCCAATGATTCTTATGTAGAGAAGAATTAAGGGGAATTTGACAAGCTAATCGTAATTCTGTCCAATTATTGATTTTTATCTCCTGTAGTTTTTGCATTTCTGGAGTTTCAATATCAATTTGAGGATTCCCTTTGAGTAATCTCACAGCGCAGGTTCCGCACCAAGCGCGACCTTTGCAGTCACCGATACTTGTAATTATATGGTCCTTTATTAATTCCAATAAACTTGGATATTCATTCTTTTTATAGTTTAACGAATAGGAATTTCCGAAAGAGTCGGTGATTTGTATTGTTTCACTTGTCATTTTGGATATTGATTTTATTTGGTCGCGCGTTCCAAATTGCTAAGAATTGTCCTGTGGCTATTCCCCTTGCAGCGTTTTTCGCTCTATCTGCAAGATCACCTGTGAACAATTCGTCAATGGTCGAAAACCAAAGATGTAACCAACGACCAAAATGTTCTTGTTCAATAGAGTGATTTGTTGTATTGTCCATGTTTTGATGTGCCTTGACTGGATTTCCTTTGAACTTTGGGACGCCGAGTAATGTAGTCTCCCAAAAATCAGTTAATTTACTAATGTGACTTGGCCATTTTTCAATTGGAATCATTTTATGAAAGAATGGGCCGATCAGTTCGTCTTTTCTGACCTTCGTATAGAAAGAATCAACGAGGTTTTTAATGTCCTTTCTTGTAGTAATCTCTGATACCATATTTATGGGATTAGAGCTAATGAAACAATGGTTCCAATGATACTTATAAGTAGTGTTGCTACAAAGCCTAGGAGTACGTATTTCATTGGTGCTTGGGCAACAACCAAAGCATTTGAGCCCATGTTGATTGCGGCAACTAATGAAAGTAATATTGTGTTTATAGTAGAGTCATTTTGACAAATAAAGCAAATCGCTATTGAGCCGCAGATACTTTGTGAGGTAATGATAATTGCTAACCATCCTAATCGAGTCTGTTCAGCTTTTTCTAAAATTGCTACTCTTCCTTCCTGTGTTAGTATGTTCATCATGTCTATATGTATTTGTTTTAGTCAAAATTAGAGGATGATTATTGGGAATTTCATGATGTATGTCATGTCTAATAATTCAACGCTAATTAGTTCGGTTAACTATGATTTACCTCATAAAGATGTTGAGTGGCTGCGCGGTACCTTTGAAATAAGGAATAGTTTATGAAGATTAAAAGAAATAGATATGAACATAGAGAGTAAGCAAAGTATCGGGGAAATTGTCGCAGGTAATTATAGAGCGGCAACTGTATTTAAAGCGCACGGTATTGATTTTTGTTGTAAAGGGAATAGGAGTATTTTCGAGGTGTGTGAGTCAAACGGAATTGATGAAAGTCAATTGATCCATGAATTATATACTCATTTGAATAAAATTAATGCTGACAGTATTGGTTATCAGCATTGGCCACTCGATTTGTTAGCAGATTACATTGAACGAAAGCACCATGTGTATGTGGAAGCTAAGAGCATAGAGATTAAAGAATATTTGAGTAAACTTTGTAGTGTTCACGGACGTGCTCACCCAGAATTAATATTGATAAATGATCTTTTTGTAGCTGCTTCAAAAGATTTGGCTGTGCATATGAAAAAAGAGGAACTTGTTTTGTTTCCATTTGTTAGGAGGCTTCAAAGGGCGGTTGATTCGGGAGAGCAATTTCAATTTTCTAGTTTCGGTGGAGTGGAAAACCCCATTGAAGTTATGAAGCAGGATCATGATAATGAGGGGGAGCGTTTTCGACAGATTGCTAGACTTAGTAATGATTATTCAGTCCCTGAAGATGGTTGCAATACGTATGGAGTTGCGTATGCATTACTCAAGGAATTTGAAGATGATTTGCATCTCCACATCCATTTAGAGAATAATATTCTTTTTCCTAAGGTGTTGGAGATGGAGAAAGTTTATTTGAAGTAGAAATAGAGACGATTTTGTATGTTTCTTCTATTTTTTGATGTAAAGCTTCGTTGTATTCAGCGGAGCTTTATTGGTTCGTATGATAGTGATTGTTAGTTTGTATTAAGAAGGTTGATTCCTATTGTTTCTAATTAAATAATGTTCACGTCTCGCCAGTCGTCATAGAATTTTATAGTACTTTGAAAGATGTGACATTCATTTTATTTGTTGAAGCAATTATTGATTTCACTCTTCTTTGCGTTTAGCCTATTTGATAACACTACGTACAATTTCGGCCAAAAGCGTTGATTGCAAATAGTTTTTAGAATTGTCCACCACCTTTGGAAGAATGGTCTATTCAAACGCTTCTTTTAGTTCCGCTATACTTGTCCTTGAAGTTTTATTTAATTTTCTCCTCCTTTATTGAATCTCTTTTTTGTCAAGGTAAGAAACTCGGTTAGGGTAACTACCGAAATTGAAATTAATATTATTGCGATTGACTCCCTTATTAATGAACTAAAATCTCCGAACACCAACCAAGTAATCATCACGTAGCAAGTTGATACTGCACTAGTAATTAAGAAGGCTAGGTAACTTCTTAAAGCTCTTTTTGTGAAGTACCAATTCTTGAATAACCAGTTTAAGATAAATCCAGAGCAAAGTGCTAAAACGAATAATGGAAGATAAAGGATAGTAATTAGAAAAAATAAACTGCCTAAATCACCTTCAGTTTTGTCAAGAATAACACCAATTATGACGAATAAGATCAGGACTATTAACGGACTTATGGCCGCCATTTTACATCGATTCATTTCGAAATTTTCAAAATTATATGATTAAGTAGAGTTAAAAGTAACCAATTATTGAGGCATAAGACTAAATAGAACTTGTTAGCTCTCTATAATGTGCTAGATATAAAGGGGGGAGTGCGTTTTAGGTGGTTTTATTTGTAGTTTGTTATTTTTCCATTTCATATCGATCCAAAGATTCGGAATAGAATTTGGGCTTTATGTTGATTACTTTGAATCCGTATTTTTCGAAGAAAGGAGCAATATCTTGTGTTGTCGCCAAACATATCTTCTTGTCTGGGAAGTTTTGAGAAATAGATTTGATTCTATACTCAAGTAACTTTTTACCATATCCCAATTTTTGAAATTTACGATTGACCATTCCCCAAGAAAGGTATACTTCATTCGATTTTTCTACAAGTAAGTATCCTGCACAACCGAGAATATCGTTGTTATTTTCTAGTATGAAATAGTATTCTTTTTCAGAAACAGTGTAAGCTGACAATCCTTTTTCTTGTGCTACCAACCATTCTTTAAAAAGAGCGATCTCCTCGATTGCAAAAAAATCTGGTGTGTTACTATTAATTATTTCCATACAAGCCGCATGGTCTTTTTTCTGATATTTTCTAATATTCATTTTAATTGTAAATAAAGTGCGGATCACTACCAACGTAGTTTTCTCGAAGATAAGAATAGATTTGTTAACACCTAATTCGATCTCTCGAAGCAATTATCTGCATGGGATTGTAGGTCCTGTTGTCTACTTTTATATTTGATATAGTTTCGAATTTATCAACTGTTCATTTTTCATTTTCACAAAGTAAAGTCCATAGGCATTACCACTCATTCCTTGTTCAGTTTGTTCATAGAAGTCATATGTTAAACCGTAAGAAAATTTATGCTGCTTTGTTTTTCCAAAGAATAATATTGAGTTTTTGAATTACTTATTTAACCCCTCCAATCGTAATAATAAATAATCTCTAATTAAATAATTCAGAGTATATTCAGGATTTCTAAATATTTGCCTGTTAGTAACAATTTGGGTGACAAAATACTTGTCCAAAGTTCCTAGCAGTTCAATTGGCATTGGTCTAAATAACCCATTATTCATACCTGTTAAGTATAATTCTTCCAATAAGGTAACAAATGAATCACTAAATAAATTGATCGCAGCCCAAGAAGTTGGATAATGGTTTTTTATATCATGCAAAAAAGAAATGGTGATATCGGATACTCCTGCTGAAAACTGTTCTAATAATCTCGAATATCTCACCTCTATAGGAGTAGTTTTGTCTTGTTGGATTTTGAAGACAATTTCCATAACAACTTTTATTCTCGTTTGACAAGCTGCTAAAATAACGTCTTCTTTACTTTCAAAATATTTGTAGATAGTGGCTTTGCTTTTTCCTGACATTTTAGCAAGGTCATCAATGGTCAAATCGGATAGCTCCACTGATTGCAATTTAACTAAAAGTAGTTCTAACCATTGACTCATTTTTGCAGTCTGATTCTTTCTTGATTTTTTGATTGCTTTTCTTCCCAAAATTTTTTCTTAAGAGTTTATGTTTTGACAAAATAACAATCAATGATAAAACTGAAAATAATGACGCGCTATTTAAACAAAACAAGACTCGTTAGTATCTTTTTTATATAAAAATAAACTATTTAATGTTTAATAGTTTATTTTTGATGATTGATTATTTACCTCATTCATTAAATATTGATATTATGAATATAAGTCAAGAAAAATATTTTGGTCTAACCAAAAGGCAACGAGCTACTATTACCTTACACGGAATGTTAGTAATTGTAGTAGGTAGTTTTGCTGGTTTTGCTTGGTTGATTTCTCTCTGTGGATCGCTTGAGTTATGGCCTATTCCACCAATTGAACTTTCACTCCCTGACCAAAAAGAACTTTGGCGAAATGCACATCTTGGACCTATAGGTCATGGTATGATCATTCTTCTTATTGCTGCTTTAGCCCCTTTATTAAAATTAACGAAAAGAGAAGCTTCAATAATGGTGTATGCTACCCTGGTTGAGGTATGGTTTAATGTATTAGGGTTTCAATCTGCTCCATATACAACTAACAGAGGGCTTACAGCAGATGGTTCTTTCATTAATATATTTTCCTATTCTACATTTTATGTGGCAGTAATGGCTTCGTTTGTCATCTTGACATTATCTATCATGGGGAGTTATCGAACAATGAAAACAATCAATTAAATTAAAAAATGGTAAGTAAAAAGGAAACAGATTATCTAATTATTGGAGCAGGTGCGATGGGATTGGCTTTCGCAGATGTTATTTTTAGCAAAACAAATGCAAAAATCACAATTGTTGATCGAAGGGATAAACCAGGCGGACATTGGATTAATGCCTATCCTTTTGTCAGTTTACATCAGCCAGCTGCTTATTATGGTGTTAACTCTTTGAAGTTGGGTAATAATACGGCAGACCTTTCCTCTAAACCAGAATTATTGGAATATTTTGAAAAAGTGATGACCAAGTTCATTGATAGTGGTAGGGTTGAATTTTTAGGAGGCCATAATTATGTGGGCGATGGAAAAGTTGTTGATTTGAACAATCCTCAAAATGTGGTGACTTTTCAGATCAACAAAAAAATGGTTGATGCCACTTATATGAATGTTGAAGTTCCTTCCACTCATGTCCCTAGTTATCAGGTGGATGAAGGAGTTTCTTTAGTGCCAATCAATGATTTGCCAGAGGTTTATCATAATTGGGATAATTTCTACGTGGTAGGATGTGGCAAAACTGGAATGGATGCGATTTTATTTTTATTGAAAAATGGAATTTCAAAAGAACAAATTTATTGGATTGCTCCTAATGAAGCTTGGCTTTTTAATAGGGCTAACCTTCAAGTAAAGCAGGCTACCGAAATGGTACTTCGGCATTCTAAGGCACTCGTAAAAGCTTGGGAAGTTGAAGATATTTTTATCGAGAATGAAGAAAAGGGAAATATCTTCAGGTTGAATAAAAGCATTTTTCCAAAAAAATGGCGATGTGCTACAGTTAGTCCTGAAGAGTTTGAGCAGTTAAAGAAGATAGAGAATGTTATCAGAAAAGGTAGAGTATCAAGAATTACCAATAGCGAAATTATTTTTCAAAATGGTAAAGAATCTTTTTCAGGAAAATCCATTTTTATTGACTGTTCTGCTAATGGACTTTCAAAAAGAAAGAAAACGCCTATTTTCTCAGAAGCTAAAATTACTTTACAATCGGTTTTCTTTTGTCAACAGGTTTTTAGTGCAGCTTTGATCGCTCGAATGGAATTAGTGAATGCTTCTGATGTCAAAAAAAATAAAATTGTTCCTGTTCCTCATCCTGAGTTTAAAGAGGATTGGCATGGTGCTTTATCATTGAGTATTGATAATTTACTGATTGCTACACGCTATTTTCCTTTGTGGATGTTTCGTTCAAGATTAAATTTCATGAGTCATGAACCAATTTATAAATATGTTTATTATGGTTTAATGGCATTTAAATTGGCTACTCCTGTGCGCAAAGCGGCTAAACGGTTAGATAAGGTTCACAATATTCAGGAAGTAGCAATGGACTAATTCCCTCAATTTTAAATTACGGATAACAATTGTATAAAACGCATTAATGTGTAACAGTGTTGTATGTTATTTTCTAAAGATTAATAACTTGGTGCTATATAATTTTTAAAATCTACTCTTAACTTAGCTGGAACTGATAAAGAGCAGAGGTGAAAGATTATATTCTAGTCATTATATTTTTTGTGCCGTATTTCTTGTTCGGGCAAGAGGTGAAATTTGAAGTTTTTAACGAGAATTCAGGCTTGCCAAGTACTCAAGTCTATGATATCTATCAAGATGAAAACGGATATCTATGGTTTGCCAGTGATCGTGGAATTGCCAGATATGATGGGTATAATTTCGAATCTTTTGGCTTGAAAGATGGGGTTCCCGCTAATACTGTGTTTAAATTTTACCCGCAAGAAAACGGTAATGTTTGGTGCTCTACCTTTAATAATCGATTTTTTTATTTCAATACAACAGACTACAACTTTACACCGTATAGATTCAATGATACATTGGTGAAATACGCATTAGATGCTGTTGTCAATGACTTACAAGTACTTGAAAACGGTGAAATTCATATTTCTTATATTAGACCATTTAGTCAGTTAAGAATAGATGATTCAGGTAAGGTTCTTGAAAAAAGAGTTTCGGATTTATTCGATCACCAAGCCGTTATTGAAAGGTCTAAAAATGGAGAAATTTTTAACTATTATTTAGATCCATCAGATGAGTTAATTGCTCGGTCGGAAGGAGGTGAAATTTGCTCCACACAGAAAATCATTGGTTCATCATTTAAATCTCTTCAAATAGGTAAATACAGTGTTTTTAGTGATGTGAAACAGGTATATATAAAGCTGGGTGATCGATTGGTTGGGTCAATCGATAACGGCTTGTCTCCGCTTAACATTGGTAAATATGACGATACACATTTCTGGATCGGTTATCGAGATGGTGGTTTAGAAGTAGTTGATTTGGACGGAAATATAACGGAAACATACTTATCGGAAGAGTCGATTACCTTTTTATTAAAGGATCATGAAAATGGGATATGGATATCGACGCTTTCATCTGGTGTATTCTATTGTAAACGACCAGAGGTAAGAATCCATCTGTGGGAAAATGAAAAATACGTTTATAATTTGGCGAGAGACGTGCATGATAGTTTGTGGGTTAGTTTATACAGCGGTTCTAATTATTCGTACAAAAATGGGAGGTATAAGATGCGTTATACTTCCAGGGATAAGCAACCTACTCCCATCGATTTCGATCAAAAAAACAGCAAATTGGCAATTCACACGAACGGTACTTTGTTCATGAATCATCAATTGTTTTCGCGGTTAGATACATTGGCTTATTCAATGAGTTTTTCTGAGGATAAACTTCTGTTTACTACGCTTGTTGGATGGGCAGTAAACAATCAATCATCTATTGCCTTTTATGACTCAAAACAACGAATTAAGGATGTTGTGTTCGCTCCTAATGGATTTTATTTAGCAACCCACAGAGGATTGATCTTTTATGACACCGTATCTCATAGGCAAACAGCGATTGGTGGCACTTCATTGAAATGTAGGATTGAAGATATTGAAAAAGTAAAAGATCGTTACTTGTTCGGGACATTAGGGTCTGGTTTGGTTGTTAAAGATAGGGATTCGTTTGAATCAATTCTCAAAGAGAAAGGCTTGTATAGTAATAATGTTAATAAGCTCTACACCGAAAATGACTCAACCGTATGGGTTTGCACAAGTATGGGATTAAATCGAATTGAATTCCACGCAAATGGAGAATTTTCGGTTTCAGGGCTTTCAAAGAGTGATGGGTTGATTTACAACAATATCACGGATGTTGAAGTGATTGGTGATACGGTGTGGGTAGGGACACGATCAGGATTATGTTCATTTCCTAAGCACTTAATGAACAAAACTCAATATCAAAAGGATATTGAATATTATCTGCGATTTATTGGTTTTGAAGTGAAGGATAAAGAAACTTTATCTCGAAAATTAACTGCGTTAACATATGATCAGAATAAATTAACCTTTCGATTTAAAGCAATTTCTTTTCGAAATAGTTCGAACCTTGTTTATCGTTATAGAATACCTCAATTGGAGAATGAATGGAATTATACGTCAGAATTACATTGCACATATGCTAGTATTCCATTTGGAGATTATCAGTTGCAAGTTCAAGTCAGTTCAGATAAAGAAAAATGGAGCCCAGAAATTACCCAAGAATTTTCTATTGCCCCTCCGTTTTATAGGACTTGGTGGTTTCTCATTTTGATCATGTTGTTAGGTTTGGGAGCTATATATTTGTTCTTTAAGCTAAGAGTATTGGTCTATAATCGTGATGTTACACGGGAGCTCATTCGATTGCTCATACAAAAGTTGAAAAGGAAAGAAAAACTGATCCTATTCCGCGAACAAGGAAAAGATGTGAAGTTGAAATCCTCGGAAGTGCTTTATGTGAAGTCTTCCAATAATTACATTGAAATCTTCACAAAGGATAAAACACATGTGGTTCGTTTCAAAATTAGTGAGTTTTTGAGTATGACACCTGACCCTCTTGAGTATCTCAGAATTCATCGTTCATATATCATTCGCATTGATAAAGTGAACTCAAAATCGGGTAAAAATATCGAAATTAACGATGTCAATATACCTGTTGGGAAGTCCTACACTGAACAATTGGATAAAATCCATTTTTAAGAAGTATTATTTCGCACCTATTTCAAAGTTATTCGCACCAAAGTGCTGTTTTAATTGATGTTGCTGGTTTTATTAAAAGGAGTTTTGCGCTCAGATAAATTTAACTAAACACAACACATTTATGAAAAAAACACTTCTAGGAATGGCCTTTATGACTTGTAGTTTTATGGGCTTTTCACAAAATCTCGTTTTAAATCCTAGTTTTGAGGAGGGAGCAATTCCAACAGAACAGGGGCAGGTTCATTTAGCGAATCATTGGACGTCCCATATTTCCAATCAATTTGACAATAATATTTTGGAAGTAGATTTACTGGATCGTGATGCAGCAAGTGCCATCCCATTGTTAAGTCTCCAGGTTCCATTAAATAGGTGGGGTGAATTAGAAACACAATATGGAGTTAATGGACAGGAAGAGGATGATCGATATGCACATTTTTTTCAGCGGAAGGAATCTAGTATTAGTCCTCATCCTGATGCATGGACAAGAGAGATTTTAAAAGGAACGCTCGAAGATCCACTTGAACCAGGATGCTATGATTTCTCCTTTTTAGCTGCAAGAACAGATTGGGTAATTTCCGCAGATGCCCACCAGCAAATAAAAGTATCTTTAGTATCGGGCAGTTCAGGTACTGGGTTAGAAATAATGACCACACCAATCATTGTCAACGCTGCGAACGGAAGCTTAGACTGGAATGAATTTTCTGCTTCAGTTACTATTCCAGCGAATAACACAGTAGTTTACGACCGAATTCTTTTTGAATTCGTTCAATATGATAATGTTCCAGGAGAAGTCATACAACATGCCTTTGTTGATCATGTTTCTCTTGAAAGAAAGGAAACGGATATTGTTATTTCGGGCAGCAACGTATTTTGCTCAGGTCAAGGAACCTTTTTGACTGTTCCGACGAATGACTATACTAATTATCAATGGTTCTCAAGTACAAGTTCTCAACCTATTTCGAATCAGCATTGGATTTCAGTAAACACAGGGGGAATTTATACTGTAGAAGCATGGAACGACGGAGACATATGTCATGCTTCTAGTTCTATTGTGGTTACAGAAGCTTTGCTTCCAAGCATTGACGTTCCAGCGACCGTTAGTTTTTGTAATGGCAATTTTGCTCCATTGTGTGGACCAATGAATACGTCTGTTTATTCATATACCTATGCTTGGTATTTCAATTCTGGTCAAAATACGTCACTGATATCTAATGATCCATGTTATACACCAGATCAATATGGAAACTATCAATTAGAAGTGACAAATCAATATGGATGTACTTCTATTCAGAATTTTGAGGTTGTCGAAGGTTCAGGCCCAGAAATTAATATTCCTAACTTATACTACGGATGTAAAACAAAAGGCCCTAAAACCGTTGGATTTCCTGGAGCGTTGTACAATGCAGCCTCTTATGCATGGACGTATAATGATGGATCGGGAGTCATTGATCTTCAACAAAATGGATACGAAGTCCCTTTTCAAGGAGACGGCGAGTATTGCGTATCAATTATTTGGGAGGATGCTGACAATCCCCTGGTTAATGGATGCCCTACAGTTTCCTGTTTTGAGGTGATGGAATGCTGCGAGCCTAACCCAGAATACAGCTCTTTAGAGTGGGATGTTGAGACAGGTTCAATCACTGTAACAAATTCCGCTGCGAATGCGGCTTACTACTCTTCTGAAGAGTATATTTTATATGAAAATTGTAACAACAATGGATGGGTGCAAGTTGATCAAATTACTTCTCCAGTCGGAACATTCTTGAATACAGTTGTTTTCAATGATTTAACGGAAGGCTGCTTATACAAAGTGACGCACAATGTTAAATCGGATTGTATGGGGATGATATTTTCTTATACAAAGCCTCCAGGGGGACTTAAGATTTCGATTTATCCAAACCCCGCAGTTCTTGGTAATGATGTAACGATAGAGATGACATCTCTTTCTGAAGCTGCAATTATGGAAGTGTATGATATGTTTACAGGAAAACTAATTTTCACATCAAGCTTGAAGCATGGAGCGCCAATTGAGATTGAAAACGCTGTATTCCCAAAAAGCGGAGCTGCTGGTGGTTTTTATCAAGTGAAAGTGTATAACAGCACAGAAAATATTTTTGAGAAAATCATCGTTCGGTAAGAATTACCTAACCGTTGCTGAAAAATAAAAGCTCTACTCTTGAAAAAGGGTAGGGCTTTTACAGTTTTGGGTCTAACAATTGTTACAGCTAAGGAGTGTGTACTAATTGTACTATTCACAAACTCATTTGTGTATTTCGCAAAGTGGTTTAATTAAAGTGCGATAAATTTCACCACCTTTTGCTTTAAAAAGAAACACTATGAAAAGAATATTACTAAGTACAATTGTGTTAATAGCATTTGGTTTTGGAACAAATGCTCAAAATGTAAACATTCCAGATGTTAATTTTAAAAACTATTTGGTCACGAACTCTGCTATTAATACGAATTCTGATGCTGAGATTCAAGTAAGTGAGGCGAATGCTTTTGGTGGAACTATAGATTGTTCAAACTTGGGGGTTTCAGATTTAACTGGAATGGAGGCCTTTATCTCTGTTACGGCATTTTATTGTGAAAATAATGGACTTACTACAATGGATGTAACACAAAATGTTGCTCTAACTCAATTGATTATTGGAGGAAATAATCTAGCATCCATCGATGTAACACAAAATACAGCATTAACGTATTTGTATTGTCAGAACAATAATCTGTCTTCATTGGATGTTTCACAAAACATTATTTTGGAATATTTATACTGCTTTAATAATTCACTATCTATTCTTAATCTTGCTGATCATACGGCGTTAGTTGAGTTAAATTGTGCAGGTAATGTTCCACTCTCAATGTTGAATATAGCCAATGGGAACAATATTAATTTGCCTTGGTTTGATGCAACAAGTTGCCCAAGTCTTACTTGTATTCAAGTTGATGATGTTGCGTGGAGTACAACAAATTGGTTAGGTATTGATGCGGGTACTAGTTTTTCAACGGATTGTGGATGGGGCCTTGGTATTGAGGGGCTAATTGAATCAATTGATTTTAAAATTTACCCAAATCCAACTTCAACCCAAATTACGCTTGAAACAATAGGAGAAATTGAAAAAGTCTTAGTTTTTAATACGGTTGGATTATTGGTGCAAACCGAATATTCTGAATCGTTTTCAGTTGAGAACTTACCGACTGGGGTTTATGTTGTTAACATTCGTACAAATGATGGGGTTTTTCTTAGCCGTTTTGTAAAAGAGTGAAATTTTAATAAGAATTTAGGGGGTACTTTTTTTTTGACATAGTACTGAGTTCTTTGATACCGACATTTTTAGTGTAGGGAATTAAAGGCAAAATGAAATTTACAAGTTGTTATGAGTATTTTGTAACATTTGAAAGCATTTGTTTGTTTAATTATAAAACCTGCTCATGAAATGTTTACTGACTTTTTTATTCAATCTTTTTATTCTATTTTCTTGGTCTCAACAATTTTCAGGATCGTTCTATGGAGGTTATCAATTCGGTGTTGGGAAACAGAATTTGGAGCATCATAGTGTTAACGATTTTCTAAATTGGGAACCTTGGGTATGGGAGAAAGTTGATTTATCTCTCGGGCAAGGCGCTCAAGTATCGGCAAATTTATTTTATGACATAAATCCAAATTATGGGTTTACATTGAATGGTTCTTATCTATTTGGTTCTGAGTTTTCGTCTCGAGTGAAATACACGGATATTACATATGAGAGAACTCTTTCTGGAACTATGATGCGAATTAGTCCTTCATTCAGAATGTATGTGGGGTCCAATAAAATTAGATCTTATACCGAAATAGGTTTTGTTTTGGGGATCGGTAAAATAAATTATTCTTTTTCTGGATATAGTGGTGATTCAACAATTCTAGGATATGAATATCTATATGATGGGGGTGTTTCTTTTGGTGCCACAGCTAAATTTGGAGTTGAATTTAGGCTTACTGACCGAGTTCAATTATTTGGTGAATTTAATTTTATTAGTCAAGCTTATGCACCTGAGAAAGGAATCCTGACGGATTATGTTATAGATAATGAAAACGCGATGCACTATTTTGAGGATAATCCAAACGGTATTTCAATCGAATTTGTTGAGGAATTGCAAATAGATCCAACCATTTCACCAGAACCGAATGAGCCAGTAAAAAGAGCAAAACACAGCTATCCATTTCATAGCTACGGATTTAATGTTGGGGTGAAGTTTATCCTATGGACAAAGAAAAAAGAAGAAAGTAGTACGTCTTAAGTCCTACTCATAATGCTTGGCTACTTGAGTATTGTTCGATACGGAAGGATATTCTGTTTTTTCTAGGCTATGATATTGACGAACCTTTGCCGTGGTGCAGAAAAATCAGCTTATATATGGATATAACAATTGTGGGGCATTTACGATCTTTCTATAAGATCCTACATTTTTTGAGTAGTTGTGCTAAATTAAATGTATCGACCATTATGCTGTTGAAATTGACTTCGTAATGTTGCTGCTAATTCTTGAATGTTTGTCATTATTTATGAGATAATATATGGGTGTAAATTCAACGTTTACAGGATTTTAGTTGGTTTTATGTGTTGTTATATATGTGAATGTAGTTTAAAATAGATTTTGATCGAGAAGAGTCCTGATTTACCTTTGTTGTAGGGGTATTATATAGATACTATCAGCATTACACTCATTTCAGAAGGTGAAATAATTTATAATAATAAAGACATGAGACTAAAAATAAGCACTCTAATTATGGCTCTCTTTTTGGCAGCGAATTATTCATTTGGGCAAATCTCAGATCTGGATCTAAGTTCGGTTGGTGCGTTCAAAGCTTGTAAATTTGAACGTGATGAAATGTTTATTCAGATTGAAGGTAGTGATGAATGGCTTCAATTGTTACAAGTTGGCGATTTCGCAACTGAGGATTTAGTTCGGTACATCAAAGAATTGTATGGAATGAAATGGGAGAGAAGTCTTTCAAGAGACTTTGTTTCGATTATTAATTTCGTTGGGTTGGAAATAGAATCCCCTGAAATAAATGTTACCGTTAAGGATGCTTCTGGACAAACGCAAAAGCGTTTTCTGCCTTTAAACAAGAGTAATAGGAGTGACGCAAAAGATTACTACGATGCAACACATCAGGAAAATGTCTCTTCAGATTCTATATCAAAGCGAGAAGCTATTGAGGATATAGATCAGGTATTTCAAATATTAAGTACGAAGCATTCATATGCTCAACTTGAAAAGATTAACTATCAAGAAGAATTAGAGAAATTAAAAGATGAACTAGCCGCCAATGTTAGTGTCTGTTTTTTAACTAACAGGTTGGAGTATATAATTAATCGATTGGGGGATGGACATGCTTCTGTTTCTTCCTCTCAACCATCTCTGAAAAAAACATCCGGAAGGCTCCCGTTCAGGACGGTATATTCAGATGGGCGGATAGTGTGTTTGCATGGAACTGAAGAGGAACTTCTAAACAAGGAGTATCCATATTTGAAAGAAGTGAATGAAGTTAGTGTAGATCAGGTATTGCAAACTGCTTTTGAGATGCTGCCAGATGTTTCAGAACAATTCAAGCAGTTTTATGGTGCAAAAATGATCAAATACATAGGGTATATCCTAAGTGAAAATGATATAGAAATTGGATCTATGGTTACTGTGACACTTGAAAATGAGAATGGGAGAACCATTGAATATACTGCTAAGGTGGATTACGAGATTGAAAAGTCGAATCAAGGAAGGCTTGCAATGCTAAAAATGGTTATGAACGCTTTTGATCATGAGTTAATTGATGATGGCGAAATTGGGTATATGCGTATTTCAAAAATGTTCTTGTTAGGAGAAGCTAAAGTTCATAAGGCCATGAAAGAATTTAGGAACACAAAAGGGATGATTATCGATATTCGTGGAAATAGTGGGGGGAACAGACTTCCTTTGATGGCCTTAGCTCCATACTTTATTGATAGTAATTCAAGTCCTGTTGTAGTGAATGTTGCAAAGTTCCGTACGGATAGTCCTAACGAACTTACTGGCGAATATCTATTTGATCGATATTTATTTACAGAAGATTTTTACTATAAAAGTGATTCTTCCGCCTATAATGCTATTCAAGATTACAAAAAAACTTTTTCACCGGAATGGGATGTAGACAGCACTAAGTTTAGTAATTGGCATTATGCAGTGATTTCACCTAAAAAAGATGAGAATTACTATTACTACAACAAGCCAGTAATCGTATTAATGGATTCGTACTGTTTTAGCGCTTCGGATATTTTTCTCGCTGGTTTAAAAGAATTTGATAATGTTACATTGGTAGGTAGTAAAAGTGGAGGTGGCAGTGGCAGGTCTGTAAAATATGAACTTTCGAATTCAAAAATTCATTTAAAACTATCTACAATGGTTTCATATCAACCCAATGGTCAGTTGTATGATGGAAATGGCGTGGATCCTGACATAGAAATTAACTCAACCTTGGAATCAACATTGAATAAGGAACTTTTAATCCAAGAGATGATAAAGCGTATAAATGAGAATGCGGCTAATTAAACATAAATCTCTGTTAATCTGTTCGGGTGTTGCTTTTTGTCGGTATTTTCGGACATGGTAAGTTTATGACCGATTTCCAGTTCGAATGATTGATCTTCAATTTGCAGAAGCTCCAGATCAGAGTACATCTATTTTTTTTAGAAAATTCTAGGAGTATTTATCTAGACCTTTCGGTATTCCTTCTTATCTAGAATACATTTGAGCCATATCGCGTGGTTTCGTTTTATAGTGATCCGAACATGGTACATTTGGGCTTTAGTTACTGCTAAGGGGCAAGGCTAGGAAGTTGTATGGATGCTCAACCAAGATTAGTTTTAAAATATAAGAATTAGTTTTTCAAGAAAGATCGCCATCATGAGCAACAAGCCCGTGCGCTTTTTAGCCCTTTTTAGTTGTGTTTCCCTTTTTTAAGGACCGCCATAAATTCATATATATGGTGGCCATCCAGCCGGATCGTAGTCCTCTCTGAATATTTTCATGTTGCTTTTGAGTAGGTGTGCCTGGTCCACTAAATATATAATTATATTGTGACAACGCATGGCTGTATCCAGCTTCAAACCTCAATATTGCATGGTCTATTATCAATGAATATCCTAAGTAAAATTTAAGGTTATTCATGTAGGAACTGTGATACCAGATATAGTCATTAGAGTCGTCATCACCTAGTATGTCCGACCCTTCTCCAATATAAGTCCAAGCAGTACCAAGTGAGATAAAGCCTTTTTTGAAATAAAGGAAAGAGGCTTCCGGTCCAGTTGATATTACTCCTCCTCCATAGTTAAAAGCTGCAAGCCCTGCTGAAAATTTTAGGCTGATATTTTTTGTGAAATATAAATTGGAAGTTATACCGATATTACCAAAATGGCTCTTATTGCCTATTCCAAAACCAGAAATAACATCAAATGATTTTATTTCATGCATTCGTTCTTGAGCTCCCAATTGGCAATTGAACATAAAAACAGATAGAGTAATAATTAGTACAGTTCTCATAGTTTTATCATTATCACTAACGTTCTAGTATATGAAAAGTAGCCGAATTTTAGCATCACTTTTTCGTATTATTACTGACCTTAAATTTATGAAAATCACTTTGAATTAAGCACTTAAACAGCTATTTTTTATATACGTTTTTGTGTGTAGTACTTTAGAACTTCTATTCTAAATTCCTTCTTACAATTTCTTCTCCAACCACTCCAAAATATTCAGATATTATCTTTTGCCATAATACCATCCCATTTTCAGAGTTCGAAAACAAAACCAAGCCTCTTTTTGTTTTTGGAAGCATAATTACTATAGCTTTTGTTCCATAATCTCCACCTGTGTGCATAATAGCATATTCGTTATTGGATAAGTTAGGTAATAATTGCATTCCTAAATTACGGTCAATTCCCTTTTTTTCATTGACTTGTGGTTTTAAAAAATCTGTATATAAGCTGTCTGACAAATCTGCCCCATTCATAATATAAATCAAAAATTTAGAATAGTCATTTGCCGTAGTCAATAAATTTGCTGCAGCATTGGCGTTATAATATTTTTCAAATCGTATTGGTTCTCCATTTTCATCGTGCTCAACTGCATAATCATTCTCATTTATTTCTGATGTCCAGTAAAAGTGAGTATCATTCATTTCTAATGGTAAGAAAAGAACTTCTGAAGCAATTTGTTCAAAAGGTTTTTTAAGCTTGTTTTCTAAAGCTTTCCTTAGGTATTCAAACCCTTCACCCGAATAC
>JAKVAS010000150.1 GCA_022448165.1 Crocinitomicaceae bacterium
GATCCTTTAGAGTCATATACGATTGAAATTTGGGAGTCTGATGCAGGAGAAGTATTGTTTGGAGCAGATGACTATATAGGAGATCATCCAATGAACTTAAATGGTTGTGTTGGTTGCGCTGCAGGATCTTCCGTAATTGATTACTCAATTTCGCATCAGGTTATTTATCCTAGTGCAACGGTTATTTCTGAGGATACGGTTCATATATATGATTATCCAGTCATTCCGCCAATTTCATTTGATTCGCTGTCACATACGTTAAGTGCGAATGATTTTGGGGATAATTACCAATGGTATTTAAATGGAAGTCCAATTCTTGGTGCTACGAATACCAATTTTATAATTGATTCTTCTGGATATTATTCAATTATAGCAATTAATGCTGGAGGTTGTGTTGCAACTTCCGATTCAATTATGGGAGTATATTGTTCTCCCACATATCAGCCGATAATTTCATTGAACCAAGATGATCATTTGGAGGTTACAAATCCAATGAGCGGAATGATTCAATGGTTCCAAGATGGAGGAGTGCTTATAGGTGATACTGCAAGTGTTTTTATACCTTCAAACACAGGGTCATATACAGTGGTTGTAACTGATATGTTTGGCTGTAGCTATGAGTCTAACCCTTTGTCGGTAACTTTAGGCTTATTCGATTCTCATTCAATCAATGATTGGAGCATATTTCCAAATCCAGCAACGAATTCTGCAATTATTGAAATTCAAGGAAATGGTACAATAGAAATGTTGGAAGTAATTGATTTAACAGGAAGAACATTATTAACGAGGAATAACCTGGGGAGTTCAACAGTGCTCGATTTAGATTCATTGAACAATGGAGCATATATTATTCGATTAGGAAGTAAAGGAATGTATTGGACAAAAACGCTTATCGTTCAAAAGTAGTTGGGAGATTTAAAAGTTCTCGAAAAATTGTAAATTAGAGTGAATTATATTTAACCAAGAACAAACAAAAAATGAAGAAACAATTTTTATTCGTAGGTGCTCTGATAATGGGGTTAGGGATGACAGCATGTTCGTCATCTGTGGAAACGAAAGAGGTAGAATCAACATCATTTAAAGATGCTATGGAGCAACTGAAAGAGGGAGTTGAAGATATGAAAGAGGAAGTCCAAGAAAATATGGATGATTTTAAGGAAGAGTTGAAGGATCAGCAAGAGGAAGCTGAACAAACGATTAAAGAAAAAGTTGAGAATAAGGTGGATGAGATCTCTACTGAAGTAAAAGAGGAAGCTACAATTAAAGGGAAAGAAGCTCTTAAAGAGGTTGGAATGTAAGATCTTAATTTGTAAATAAACTAGAAAGCCGATTGAAATTTTCAATCGGCTTTCTTTTTATTTGGTATACTTCTTAGAATATTTGTGATATAACTCTGTTTGGAAATTTGTTGTAGACATGAAATTTCCACCAATAATGGCAAGGGAAATGTTGTTAGATCTCATGTCTAAAGCATTCCCGTCAGAAACAAAGAGCGTTGCGGACTTTCCTTTCTCAATACTTCCATAATTTTTGTTGATTCCCATTATTTCACAACTCCACAAAGAAATAGATGAAATTGCATCTTCGAGTGACAATCCGTACGCCATAGCTGTACCAGCCAGAAAGGGAAGGTTACGAGCATTCATTGCTTCCATATCTCCAGTGTTTTGAATACAGAATTTTACTCCCCCGGCTTTTAAGAGAGCGGGAAGTTTATAAGCGTGATCAATGTCATCTTCTTCGTTTTCAGGGAGACTATGCGGACGAACTACCATCACAGGAATTTTTGCATCTTTTAATTGACGGGTTACTAAATGTGCATCATAACCTCCAACAATAACTGGAAAGGGAATATCTAAAGATGTCGAAAATTCAATGATATCAACTATTTCTTGAAGTTCATTCGCATGTATATAAACTCTTTTATTCCCATTAAAACATGCTTTCATTGCTTCTAATCGAAGATCTATAGTCTTAGGGTCAATTTCGTTAGAATACGCTTTGGCCATCTGGAAAAAATCGATAATTTCTCGTTTGCGTTCACCATATTTATCATTAGGTTTTTTTGGTGCGGGTTGGGCCCACCAGCCCCCACCTTGCATACTTGATGGCCAGTTTAAGTGAATTCCATCATCTTTTGAAATGGTTGCATCTTCCCAATTCCAACCATCTAGGGCCATTATTGAAGAGGTTCCAGAGATAAAACCTCCTCTGGGAGTTGCTTGACACATTAACACACCATTTGTTCGAACAGTGCTAACAACCTTCGATTCTACGTTAAATGCAATTTGTGAACGAACATGAGGGTTAAATTTCCCTACGTCGTCAAAATCACGGGTCGCACGAACCGCATCTATTTCCGTAAGTCCTAAAGTTGAATTTGGAGCAACAAATCCAGGGTAAATCTGCTTTCCTTTTAGCTCTATGATTGTATCCCATTCTTCTGCCTTATAGGTGTAGGCCAACGAGTTCTTTACAAAGGAAATTGTCCCGTCTTCAATTCCTATAGCAGCGCTTTCCATGATTTCACCATTTCCAACATGTAAGTATCCTCCTAGAAGTAAAATCTTTTTTGCTTCTTGCGTATTTCCAATCATTGTTACAATTGAAAAACAAAGTGTAATTATTATCTGCTTCATCTTAATGGTGATTTTGTTCTAAACTTTCTTCTTCTCCAACTGTATTACAATGGAAATGCCCCTTTTTCTTCTTAACAAAGGTTCGTTTTTTGCCGAGTGAATTTGAATCCAACATTTTTGCAATTATTCGTGCTTTTTCACGCTGATTTCTTGCTTCTAATTCATGTGAATTTTCTCGATCATATAAAATGACTCCATCCACAATGGAATAAAGAACTTTGGCTTGAATTGATAGGGGATTTGCAGACCATATAACAATATCCGCATCCTTATCTTCTTTCAAGGACCCCATTCTATCATCTAAATGGAGAAGCTTTGCTGGATTTAATGTTACTGTTTTCCATGCTTCTTCTTCCGTCATTCCACCGTATTTTACCGTTTTGGCAGCTTCTTGGTTTAAACGACGGCCCATTTCTGCATCGTCGGAATTGATGGCTACTACAATTCCTTGATCACTCATGATCTTTGCGTTATACGGAATGGCATCGTTTACTTCAAATTTGTAGGCCCACCAATCAGAAAAGGTTGAGGCGCCAGCTCCATGAGACGCCATTTTATCCGCGAGCTTATAGCCTTCAAGAATGTGTGTAAATGTGTTCAATCGGAACCCCATTGAATCAGCGACATGCATTAACATGTTAATTTCTGATTGAATGTATGAATGGCATGTAACAAAACGCTTGCTCTCCAATATTTCAATTAATACTTCGAGCTCTAAGTCTACACGCGGCGCTTCATTAATTATTCCTTTCTTGAAGTCATCTTTGGCTTTACGATAAGCTTTTGCTCTTTCAAAACCGTCATAGTAAACTTGCTCAACTCCCATACGAGTTTGAGGAAAACGAACCCGATTAAAATCTCCCCAATTAGACTGTTTAACGTTTTCTCCAAGTGCAAATTTGATGAATTTCGGAGCGTTGTCAATTAACATTTCTTCAGGGGTATATCCCCATTTTAATTTGATCAAAGCAGATTGTCCTCCAATAGGGTTTGCAGAACCATGTAGTAATTGTGCAGCGGTAACTCCCCCAGCTAATTGCCTGTATATATTGATGTCATCAGAATGAACAACATCCGCAATAGAAACTTCTGCAGAAATCGCTTGCCCTGCTTCATTTACACCTTTTGATATAGCAATGTGAGAATGCTCATCAATTATTCCAGAAGTAACATGCAACCCAGTACCGTCAATAATAATTGCACCTTTAGGTTTGGAGAATTTTCCTTTCCCGCAACGAGTAATTTTTCCGTCTTTTACGATTACCGTACCATTTTCAATAATTCCATCTTCTTCGTTTGTCCATACTGTTGCATGTTCAATAACAAGTGTTTGAGATTCAGGAATGGAATCAAAGCCATATGCCATGTTTGGGAACCAAGAAACGGCCATACTATCAAAAGGAATAACAGTTTTATCCGTTTTCTTCTTACTCTTTGATTTTTCTGTTTTAATAGCAGACCATTTAATCCACTCTCCAGTTGGAATCATTCCTTCTCCTTCCATGAGTCCAACATTAGAATTTATCTTGCCACGTAAATTGGTGCTACCATCCCAAATTGAATCGTGAATGGAAAATTGAATTGTAATGTCGTTCCCGTCTAAAATTACTTTTGTCTTTAATTTGATAGTATCAGGCTTTGAAATTCCATCGCTGACCTTTTTGGAGATTAAGGAAATATTCCCTGAAAATTTATTTCCTTCCCCTTTAATGGTTAAAGGAAGGTGACGATCCTTAATGATTAGGTTGTATTTTCCAGCTATTTTATGTTTTGGAACTTCACTATGAACTTTTCTTTCACCCATTGACCATGATTCTAATAACATTGCTTTATCTGTAAAAGGGTTGTTGTCATAAATCATTAAAGAGGCTTTTTTGCCAATATCTAAACTACCAATGCGGTCATCAGCCCCGATCGTTTTTGCTGGCTCAAGAGTTAAAGCGTTTAGAGCATCAGATTCCGATAAACCAAAGTTGATCATTTGTCTTACATGTTCCCAGAATTCCTTGGCAGTTTTATGACCTTCGGATGTGATACATAGATTAATGCCTTTTTCACGAAGTATTCTAGGGTTGTGTGGTGCCATTTCCCAGTGTTTTAGGTCGCTTAATGGGATTTGTCTTGCGATATAAGGGTTGGTAACATCATATGCTTTAGGAAAGTTGATAGGTAAGATTATTGTCGAGTTTAACGCTGCAATATCGTCTACGATTTGATACTCATTACCACTTCCAATGTAGTTGAAGTTTAGGTTGAACTCTCGAGCAATTTTAGCACTTCGAAGTATTTCCCATTTGTCATTAGTATAGAATATTTGTGTTGACTCCATGGCGGAGATAATAGCTTCAAGAGATAAGTTTCGCTCCTTGTCAGAAGTATTTTGATACCATTCAGCATCATAGAACGCTTGCCTTAATAATGCGATAGACCCCATCTGAGAAGAAGGGTAACTTTGTTTTGATTTACCTTTGTTTAAGGAATAAAAATAGGTGTCTGACCAATCTGTAAGTTGTTTGTGAATATCAGAAGCTCCCAATGCAACAAAAGCGCCTTTCCCTTGCATTATACCGTCTTTTTGGTGCGTTAACGCAAAGCCAAACCCTTTTTGGATAAGTGATGTGTTTACGTTGGGGGGTGAGGAGTATAATAGGTTTGCATCTACTTCAGGATGAATGCTTTCATTCCAATAATATGCTCCTTTTTTGTAAGAGTCTAGTTGAGGGGAATATCCCGTTTTTGTACTTTTAGCCTCGGGGATTCCAATCGAAGATGAAAGCTCAATAAAAGAAGGAACAATGGTTTTTCCTTCGCAATCAATTACGACTGCATTATTTGGGATTTTTATAAGAGTTCCAATTTTTATGATTTCATCATCTTGGATTAATAAAGTTCCTTGTTCAATGGTTTTTTCAGGATTTACCATAATGGTAGCATTCTTTAATGCATACATTTTGACTTTCGAATCGGGGACTCCATTATTTGGCTCAATTTGTCCAAAAGTAACTGTAGAGATAAAGGCTAAAAAAACGACAATAGTTCGTTTTAATATCAAGTTAGAGTTATTCATACGGTGAAATTAAGAAAAAAGGAACGTTAAGATGAAGGATTTAGCATTGAACACGGTAGCATTTTCTTATTTTTGTACAAAAATGTAAATTATGTATAACGGACTTGTTCATGCGCATTCTGGCCTACGTTGGATTGCTTTATTATTGTTATTATATGCTGTAGTTAACGCGATGAGGTCACAAACATCAGGCCGTTATGAGAAGAAGGACAAGAAAATTAATCTTTTTGCAATGATTGTATTGCATATTCAGTTGTTGATTGGGATTGGATTGTATTTTATTTCTGCAAAGGTAAGTCATGTTGAGGGATGGATGTCTAGCGAAACGGCTGGAGGAATGTTTCGCTTTTTCGGTTTAGAGCATTCACTTTTGATGATTATTGCAATTGCGGTAATAACAATGGGACGTAGCAAAGCAGAAAAGAAATTGAAAAACACTCGTGATAAACATCGGAAAATCATGACATCATATTCTATTGGATTGTTGATTATTTTATTGTCAATTCCTTGGCCATTCATTGAAAAGTATCGTGTTACATCATGGTTCTAAGAAGCCTTTTTTTAGGTGTGATTGTTTTTTTTATTACCTCTTGTAGTGGACCAACAATTGAGAAAAGAGTTGAATATGATGCGAATTATGTTCCGGATGGAGAGCTTTTATTTATGAACAATTGTGCTTCTTGTCATGGAATAGATGGTAAATTGGGAGTTTCTGGAGCATTAGATTTATCTCAATCTACGCTAACAAAGAAAGAAGTTTCTACAGTAATTTTAAAAGGAAGAGAAGGAATGCCTCCATTCGATTATCTGTTTAAAGATGACCGTGAATTGGATGCTGTGGCTGAACATATACTAAGTTTAAGAAAATAGATGAGACAGGAACATGTATTGGTAGATGCTACCGAAGAAAGGTGTGTCTTGGTAGGAGTTGTTACTTCTGATATCAATGAGACACTCGCGACTGAATATATTGACGAATTAGAATTCTTAGCTCTAACCGCTGGGGCAATTTCAGAACGTAAATTTTTACAAAAATTACAAGTGCCTCATCCTAAGACTTATGTGGGATCTGGTAAACTCGAAGAAATTCGAGATTATATGGTAAGTGAGGAGATTGATGTTATCATTTTTGATGATGAATTAAATCCAT
>JAKVAS010000151.1 GCA_022448165.1 Crocinitomicaceae bacterium
AGTTTTCCGTTAGAAAGAGGATGGAGATCGCGCATAGAAATATGTCAACTATACCCGCTTCTTGTTCATGTTTTACTCTTTGGGGGAGGGTACATTCAAAAGGTTCGAGAAATAATTCGTAGATATGCGTAAATTTGCCCTATGCGATTCGTATCAATACTCTTTTTAACTTTTCTTTTTGCTGGATGTAACACCTCGGAAAAACAAGTCCCTGAAATAGAATCCATTAATGGTGTGGTAGAAAGTGATATTACCGCTGGAAACTCAGAACTTAATTCTGAAAACACTGTGATTTGGAGTTTTTATGAAGCAACTATTGGTGAATACGATCAACAAATAATTATTGAATTGGCAACTGATGGAATGAATGTGTCTGGTCGTTATTTTTATGCTAAACATCAACGCTTCCTTACTCTCATGGGAACGTTTGACACCCTAAATCAGTATTATCACCTAACAGAATCTTACAAAGGTGTACCAACTGGATATCTGGATTTTGAATTAACGGATGATCTCTGCATTCAAGGAAACTGGATGAAAGATCAAGATACCTCGATAGCAAGAATACCTTTTATGGGAAAGAAACTTGATCTTTTCTTAAATAATAGAGAGCAAATGAACGTTCGATTTGCCGAGTTTGAACGAGAACATGATATTCTTAACCATTCGTTAAATGGTAACTCTCCCATAAAAGAATCTGTTTTGGATGAATTCAAAATCTCTTTGATCGATCAAAAGCACTTTGCATTTTATTTTCATACAATTTCGGACCATGCGCATCTAGGAACACTTCAAGGTATTGCTACACTGGTTGAGAAGGACTATGCAATCTTTAACGCAACTGACGATAATTGCATGCTATCCTTTCGTTTTTTTGAAGATTCAATCGTAATTGAAGAAGAAGAAAATTGCTCTAATTATCGAGGCGCGAATGCAATTTACAATAGTACCGTCTACCGTAAGTTAACAAACTGAAATAGAGTTAATTCCTAGCCTCCCAACGACGTTGTTCACTTGCCAATAATGTATCAAACTTTTTAGGTATCGGAATTTCTACATGGATCAATTTTTCTTCCAAACTTTTAAATTTTAACTGATACGCACATAAAAACAATCCTTTGTGTTTCATAACCTCTCCTTCTACTCCGTAAACTTTATCTCCAACAATTGGAAATCCGCTATTTGCGCAATGAATTCGAAGTTGATGTGTTCGGCCTGTTTTGGGAATCAATTTCAAAAGAGTAAGATGTTTATTTCTTAACGATTTAACGACTCTTAGCGGTGCAATAACCGAAACGGCTTCTTTTCCATCTACTTCCATGGAAATTATGTGTTCTTTGATCCATTCTCCCTGTACAATCGCGACATATGATTTATCAACCTCACGATTTCTAAATAAATCCGACGCATATCGGTGAAAGATTCTTGTTTTTGCAAATAATACCAAGCCACTTGTAGCAGCATCTAACCGATGAATAGGACGAACCCATTTATAGGCATCTACTTGATTAGAGGAAAACTTCCCAATTAAAGCATTGGTTAATGTGCGATGAAGGTTTCCACTAACCACAATTCCAGAAGGTTTATTGACAATTACACAATGATCATCTTCGTAAATAACTGGAACGTCTAACCAATACTCTTTTGGAATATGTCCATCGACTTCTTGATAATCAATTCTATCTCCTTTCTGCACCCAATCTCCCGATTTTGCAATGTTCCCGTTCAACAGTAACGCTCCTTTTTTAAGTTGTTTCTTTACGGCGTTCTTCGTAGGTACTTCGGGAAATAATCCTATAGAATAATCAACAAAGCGAGAATCTTTCTGATCATCAAGAACAATATGGGGAGGATAAAGCATAAACAAAGATACAATTCTTACTTTGCGATTCTAATGCTCTAAAATTTCTCCAATTGGGGTCAGAACATTATTCTTCGAATTATTATATAGAAGCTTAAAATGAGATAAAACCGCTGTCAATACAAATCTTTCACTTTTATATTTAAGTCCATGATTTTCAGCTAACTCCTTCAATATTGGAGTTAAGGCAGAATAGTGGCAATGACATATTTGAGGAAATAAATGGTGAATCACATGGTGATTAAATCCACCAAATAAGCTGGTAATAATTAAGCTTTCTGTGGCAAAATCAGCCGTCGTAATTACTTGATGCTCTGACCAAGAATATGGTAAAAGTCCATCTTCATTTGGTTCTGGAAATTCAGCATCCTCTCCAACATGAGTACTTAAAAGCACCAATGTAATTAACATACTTCCACTAATAGTAATCACCAAAAACATTAAAACACAATAGATAAAACCCCAGCCTAATATACTACCAGGAATGATAACAGTATAGGAAACATAGAAGAGTTTGAATACAATCATTTTTATCACTTCTGAAATTGGATAATTTGTATTATCATGAACTCCGATGTTCTTTGATTTAACATCTTTAAAATCTCGATACAGTACCCATCTCAGAATATACACCAAATACAAAATGGGCATATATAGATATTGAAATTTATGAATTGAGAGGTGTTTGTCCTTTGGAAAAATCTTAACTACTGATGTTTGCTGGATATCTGAATCATAGTTCATTACATTCGGAAAAACATGGTGCGCACCCAAATGTCGATTGACCCAATTATAACCATTAGTTCCAAGCATTTCAAAAATCCAAAGAAGGTACTGATTATGTTTTCTTTTCTTGAATATGGCATTATGCGCAGCATCGTGTCCGATGTTCAGCCCCATCATTACTCCCAATACTCCTAGAGCCATGAAAGAAAGAACGATCATCAAGGTAGAATATTCGAAAAAAAATATTCCTGCATATATTGTCCAATACATTAGAAACATTACAAGAATCTTTATTTTAAAGCCTATAGTCGCTTTTACAGATCCATTAAATTCCTTTAGATACTCATCCACTCGATTCGATAATTCAGAAAAAAAGCTTCCAGATTCCTTAGCGTAACGTAATTTTTTCATCGCTCTATTTTTTAACTGGATTACGTTTCAAAAAATAAATATGGCAATCAACATGTGGATGCGGAATACACTCATATTCAATAAACCCAAGATCTCGATAAGCGATTCTTACCTTGGGACTCATTGTCTCGGTATAAATAGGCAATCCTGTTTCATCAGCCCTTCTAAACATTTCTTTTCGAATGAGTCGATTTGCGATTTCTCCAGAAGAATCAGAAGTCAGTAAAAAACCATACCATCCTACCGTTGGACGAATACGATTCATAATTTTACGTAATCTGACTACACGAATTGCATTTCTCCATCCCGTAACCTTACACGCCAATATTATTTTCTTTGAAAATAGAGAAAAGCTCTGTTTCACATCTTTCAAACGATAGAAAAACATAACACCTTTCTCATTATCAGAGATGTAAGCCCCTTTATATTCATTTGCCTCAACAAAGCAATATTGGGTCAATGCTCTTAATGCCTCTAAACGATTCTTACTTTTATTTAAGAGCCAAGTAATGCTTTGTGATTTATGCAAACATTGAGAAAGTATGTCTAATGCTCTATTTTTCTGACCAAGTGTTTGAATCCTAACCATATTACATATTTATTGTTTACCTCAAATCTACCACACAATTGAAGCATGCAGAAACTGAAAAACATAGGTCAGAGCATCATAGTTGCGAAAATCGCAACAGATTAATTTAACGAAAAAAAGCCCCGTCAAAAATGACGGGGCCTTAACTATTCCTTTGCCAAGCCTATTTTAATATAAACGTTACACGTCTGTTCTTAGCTTGTTTAACTTCATCATCATCCAAATCACTAGCTTCTTGCTCATTAGGAGCATCTGCACCTTTTCTAGTTGGAATCAAACGTGATTCAGCAATTCCTTTATCCATTAAATATTTCATTACCGACGCAATACGCTTATTGTCCACGTCTGCATAATAATCGTTCTCTTCACCAACAAGATCTTCTTCAGCGTTATTATGCCCCATGATTCTTAATTTAGAATCTGGATTTTCTTTTAATATTTCAGCAATTAAATCTAGGGACTTCTTTCCTTCAGCTGAAAGCTTTGATTTTCCAAAAGCAAAAAACACTTGGCGTTCGTTTACTCTATCCGCTGGCGTAGCATCTTCTTTTGCTGTAAATACCTTTTGGTAGACCATTGTTGAATAGTCGTCTCCTACCTCTCCTGCAACACAATCACATTTTTCACCTTTATCAGAATCCACCAACTTTACCGATACTTCATCAATATAATAATATGCAGCAACGATTTGTGAAACCTTGATTTCTTTATTCTTAGGATCTTTCTTCATTCGAACACTTTTCGTGTCCTCATTCGAGCTAAAGTTTCCAATTGCTATGTATTTCTCACCACCTTTTGCAGTATAGACACCGCAAACCTCTGTCCAATTATAGCGTCCTGAAAACGTTTCGTAATCATTGCTCAAGTGAACAACTGCCCCCTCTTCAATCAATGACACTTTAGAATCCGTCCCTGGAATCTTTCTTCCTATCAATGCACCAATATTATTCGATGCATATTTAGAAGCTTCCGCTAATGACATATTAAATTTAACACAGTAAGTCATTCCTTTTTTCAAAGGAGTACTGAACTTTGTCATTACGTAAGAACGTGGCATTTTATCTCCATACGAAAATCCGTAAATTCCAGCATAATTGCTACCTTCTTTAGGATCTTCACTTCCATATATATTTGCTGGTGTTCCAATCTCAGCAATTTTCGTTTTCACAAAAAGATCCGCTCTTACACCAGTCGGAGAAACCCAACCTGTAGCACTTTCAATTTTGCCTAAACGTTTTGGCTTTTTATCTGTAGACTCAAAACTTCCATTTGGCACAAGGTTTTCCGCATCTTGTGCAAATGTCATAGATGACAATAGCGCAAAAGAAAATGTTCCTATTAAATTTCTAACGTTTCTAGTATTGAATTTCATAACTCTTAACTGTTTTAATAAATGTTTTCACCTTTTCTGGATCTACATCTGGATAAACTCCGTGCCCTAAATTAACAATATGTCTCCTACTACGAAAAGAATGCAACATATTATTTGTTTCCTTTTCAACTTCAGAATGGGTTCCATAAAGCACACACGGATCCAAATTTCCTTGTAAAGTTCTTGACTCCCCTACATGCCCTCTAATTTCATCCATTCGCATATTCCAATCTACACCAACTGTATTACATTTCAAGTTGGATAAATCGACCATTGAATTATACGCACCTTTTGCAAAAAGTGTTACAGGGACTTCAGAAATTGCATTGGCAATCTTTTCCATGTATTTCAATCCAAATTCAGCATATTGCTCTTTCCCCAGAATTCCTGCCCAAGAATCAAAAACTTGAACTAAATGTACTCCCGCGGAAATTTGTGCTTTCAAATACTGAATTGTCACATCCGTTATACGATTAAGCAACTCGTGTGCCAAAGTTGGATTTGTATATAATATCTTCCGTGATTCTGAGAATGTCTTTGAGCCTTGACCTTCCGTCATATAACAGAAAATAGTCCAAGGAGCACCTGCAAAACCAATTAATGGAACACGCCCATTTAATTCTTTATTTGTTAATCTTATAGCTTCAGTCACATACCCTAACCGATCTTCAACATCAAAATTTGTTTGCGCGAACTTTAATGCTTCTTCTGAACGAATAGTTTTCTCAAACCAAGGACCTTTCTTTTCAATCATTTGATATTCTAATCCCATTGCTTCAGGAACAACTAAAATATCAGAAAAGATAATTGCCGCATCAACCCCCAAAAGATCCACAGGTTGAACTGTTACTTCTGCCGCTCTCTCCGGAGTTTCTACTAATTCCTTAAATCCTGACAATTCGCCTCTCACGGCTCTGTATTCAGGTAAAATACGTCCTGCTTGCCTCATTAACCACACTGGATAACGTTCAATCTGTTCGCCACGTGCTGCTCTAAGTAGTAAATCATTTTCTAAATCCATCGATACAAAGATAACTCGACTTTCGAATTATTTCCATTGTCTACTTAAAAACTACCAATCAATCTCTTGAAATCCTTTTTTCAACAAGTATTCATTCGTTTTTGAAAAATGTTTACAACCAAAAAAACCGCGATATGCAGATAAAGGTGATGGATGTGGAGACTGTAGAATTAAATTTTTAATTGGATCAACATTTTCCGCTTTCTTTATTGCTTTGCTTCCCCACAATAAATAGACAACGTCTTCCTTTTTATCATTTAGAGCCTGAATCACAGCATTAGTAAACAATTCCCATCCTTTACCTTTATGACTATCTGGTTGACCTTCTGAAACCGTTAAAACGGAGTTCATTAATAATACACCTTGTTCCGCCCAGCGATTCAAATCTCCATCCTGACTAATTGGAATTCCTAAATCTTCTTCCAATTCTTTAAATACGTTCTTCAAGCTTTTGGGAAGCGGTCGTACATCAGGCTCAACAGAAAAGCACAATCCGTGAGCATGCCCTTTCGTTGGATAGGGATCCTGTCCTAAGATTACCACTTTTGTTTTTTCAAATGAACAAGCTTCAAAAGCTCTAAAAATTTCTTTTTTTTTAGGAAAGGTGGATATTTCGTTATTTCCATATTCATCTTCCAAAAAAGGACCAAAAGAGCCGAATTACGAT
>JAKVAS010000152.1 GCA_022448165.1 Crocinitomicaceae bacterium
CTTAAACAGATTTCATGTTCCAGAAGCTGAAAACCTAGGAAAAAGACTAGGAGACGAATATGTCAACAGAGGACCACATAAAAAGAACCTTTTTCCAGAGACACACGAAACCCTAAGTTATCTCAAAAAAAAATACCCCCTTCACATCATCACCAATGGTTTTAAAGAAATACAATCTATAAAACTAGCAGGATCAAATCTTGATAAATATTTTGATGTAGTACTTTGCTCAGAAGACGTAGGAGTAAACAAACCAAATCGAAGAGTGTTTGAAAAAGCCATGACTTTAGCAAAATCATCAGCTGAAAATTCATTAATGATTGGTGATAATCTCGAAGCAGATATTATGGGAGCTCAAAAAGTAGGGTTATCAACAATATTATTTGACCCGAAACGAGAGCACACCTCAGTAAAAAACAATGTAATTCATGAGCTAAAAGATTTAAAGCAAATTCTTTAACAGTCAATTACTCCCCTCTAATTTATTTAGAATCATTCTAAACTATTTTTTTGGGTTGAAAATAGAATTATATTGACATTTAGATAATTAAATTTGTGGTTTAATCAAAATTCCACATTCGATATGTCAAGGACTATCAAGTTAAGGAAAGGCTTAGATATCAAACTAGTTGGTGAAGCAGACAAGGTAAAAACAACAACTGACCACGGATCTAACTTTGCTATTAAGCCTCCTGATTTTCATGGACTCGTTCCAAAAATGGCTGTAAAAGTCGGAGATAAAGTAAAGGCGGGTACTGTCATCTTTGCTGACAAGTATAAAGATGAAGTAAAATATGTATCTCCTGTATCTGGTGAGATCTCAGAAATTGTCAGAGGTGAAAAAAGACGTATTTTAGAAGTACGCATCACTGCGGACAAGGAAACTTCTTATCAAGGATTTGAAGTGAAAGACACTTCTTCAATGTCTTCTGAAGAGCTTAAATCTCACCTTTTAACAAATGGTCTATGGCCATTTATAAAAATGCGACCACTAGATATTGTAGCACGACCAGAAGACCAACCAAAGGCAATATTTATATCTGCATTTGATTCTGCTCCTCTTGCACCTGACTATGATTATATATTGCATGGAGAAAATGAAGCATTTCAAGCAGGAATTGATGCTTTGGCTAAATTAACTGACGGTAAAGTACATTTAACAACAAATAGTGATTCCGCACCTGATAAAACATTTATTGATGCTAAAGGAGTTCAGTTAAATAAAATAAGTGGAAAACATCCGAGTGGTAATGTTGGTACTCAAATTCACCATATTGATCCTATCAATAAAGGAGATATTGTTTGGACAGTTAATGCACAAGACGTGGCAATAATTGGTCGTTCTCTTAAAACTGGAAAATTTGATGCCTCAAAAGTTATTGCTGTTACAGGTTCTGAGATTAAGAACCCTAGATATGTAAGAACAATAATCGGTGCTCCAATATCAGCAGTTTTAGTGAACAATTCTATTGAAGGAAATGTTAGATATATTTCTGGAAATGTCTTATCTGGTGAAAAAGTAAAGTTAGATGGTTACCTTGGTTTTTACGACTCACAACTGACGGTTATACCCGAAGGTGATGAGCCAAAATTCATGCTGACAAAAGGATGGTTAGGTCCTGGAACCGGAAAATTCTCTATCAACAGATCTTACTTTAATTGGCTAATGCCAAATAAAAAGTATACACTAGATACGAATTTAAATGGTGAAGTTAGATCATTTGTGGTAACAGGAGAAATGGAAAAAGTATTTCCTTTTGACATATACCCCATGCATTTGATTAAAGCCGTAATGTGCAACGACATTGATTTAATGGAGAACCTTGGTATCTATGAGGTAGCTCCTGAAGATTTCGCACTTTGTGAATTCGTTTGTACATCAAAAATTAACATTCAAGAAGTAATTCGCGAAGGATTAGATGTCATCCGCGAAGAATGCATGTAATAATACGAAGTATAACTTAAATTGAAATAAATTGAAGTCTATTGAAAAATTAATGCGTAAGATGGAGCCCAAGCATGATAGCAAGTGGGCGAAATTCCATCCAATGTGGGACGGTTTTTACACCTTCTTATTTACGCCAGGCGAAACGACAAGTAGAGGATCACATATCCGTGATGGTATTGATTTAAAAAGAACCATGTTTATGGTTGTACTTGCTTTAATACCTTGCTTATTATTCGGAATTTACAACACAGGACATTGGCATTATGTAGCTACAGGTGAAGCAGGAGAATACATGGATATGTTTGGAGATAAACTCATCTATGGTCTCATTCAAGTGTTACCAATAGTTATTGTATCCTATGCAGTTGGTCTTGGAGTAGAATTTATTTTCTGCATCAAAAACCAGCATGCCATCCAAGAAGGTTTCCTTGTTTCTGGTATGTTAATCCCTTTAATAATTCCAGCTGACACGCCACTTTGGATGGTAGCTTTTGCTACTGTTTTTGCAGTAGTTCTAGGAAAAGAGGTGTTTGGTGGAACAGGTATGAATATTGTAAACATTGCCTTAACGGCAAGAGCATTTTTATTCTTTGGCTACCCAACTATGATGTCGGGAGACAAAGTGTGGATGTCAGGAATTTCAGATTTATCTAGAGAAACTTTGGAAGCAAATGGAGTTACCGGTGCAACACAACTCGGTGAGTTAGCTTCCTTTACTGGACCTAAAGCAGATTGGATATATCCAGGAGGCCTGGAGGCTTTTCAAGCAAAATGGTCGATTATGGATTCATTTTGGGGATTCATCCCAGGATCAATTGGCGAAACATCAGTTGTAGCAATCTTAATTGGCGCTGCACTTCTTTTATATACAGGAATTGCAAGTTGGAGAATTATGCTATCTTTTGTACTGGGTGGTTTTGTAGTTGGAATACTTTCCAATATGGGGGCAATTAACCCTTACATGGAATTAGAACCTCTCAACCATTTAGTGATAGGTGGATTTGCATTTGGAGCAGTATTTATGATTACTGATCCGGTTACAGCATCACAAACCAACACAGGAAAATACATCTATGGGTTTTTAGGTGGTGCCTTATCAATAACCGTTCGTGTATTTAATGGAGCTTATCCTGAAGGGGTTATGATGGCAATATTATTTATGAATGTAATGGCTCCTTTAATTGACCATTATGTCGTGAGTGCTAACATCAAAAGAAGAACGAAAAGACTTAAAACTAAAACTGCGTAATTATGGCTGTTAATAAAGATAGTAATGGATATACTTTTCTCTTCGCTATTACTTTAGTAGTAATAGTAGGCGCTGGACTTGCAGCTGTTTCTATGGGACTAAAGCCCATGCAAGAAAAAAATGTAGAGATCAAAAAGAAAATGGACATTTTAGGTGCATTACAAGTTGAAACAAGCAGAACTGATGCTACTGAGCAATATGACAAGTACATCAAAAGTGATGAATGTGTCGTAATCAATAGTAATGGTGACGTTAAAGAAGGATTAGTTGCTTTTGATATAGATATTAAAAAACAATATCGAGACAAAACACTCAAACCTTCTGACCGTGATTTCCCCCTTTATGTTGCAGAGGTGGACGGAAGCGTAAAATACATCATTCCTGTTGTGGGTTCAGGACTTTGGGGGCCTATTTGGGGATATCTATCCATTAATGAGGACAAAGAAACTGTTTTCGGCGCAACTTTTGACCACAAGGGTGAAACCCCTGGCTTGGGAGCTGAAATTAAGCAAGCTTTTTACTATGAACAGTATATGGGCGAAAAGATTTCTTCAGGAGGTGATTTCTCTATGATTAAGAGTGTAAAAGATGGTTCAGGCAAGGACCTTGGAAAAGTAGATGGTATAACCGGAGGAACAATTACATCAAAAGGAGTGGAGGAAATGGTGAATAGGACAATTGAGGTATATGTGAAATACTTTAATAAAATTTAATTAAGTCATGAGTAACGATAAAATAAAAGCACCGAAAGAACCTTTGTTCTCAAAAAAGAACAAAAAGTTGGTGACTGAACCATTGGATGATAACAATCCTTTGACCATTCAAGTATTAGGGATTTGTTCGGCATTGGCAATCACCGTATCTATTGAACAAGCTCTTGTAATGACTGGTTCTGTTTTCTTTGTTTTAGGAGCGGGTAATATGATCATTTCACTCTTGAGAAATCTCATTCCATCTCGTATCAGGATCATTGTTCAACTCGTAGTAGTAGCATCATTAGTAATCATTGTAAATGAGGTATTACAAGCGTTTTTGCCTGACGTAGCTGAAAAACTTTCAGTATTCGTAGGATTAATCATTACCAACTGTATCATTATGGGGCGTTTTGAGGCATTTGCAATGGCCAACAAGCCTTGGCCTTCTTTTTTAGATGCAGTTGGAAATACTGTTGGATATGGTATCGTTTTAGTTTTGGTTTCTTTATTCAGAGAAGTTTTCGGTGCAGGTAAATTTTTCAATGTACCGATATTTGGAGATAGAATTGAAGGAACAGGCTTATACAGCATCGGCTATATGGATAATAACTTTATCATACTTGCTCCTTTTGCCTTATTTGCTGTAGGACTAATAATTTGGATACAAAGAGCAAGAAACAAATCGTTAATTGAAGAACATTAAAATAAACAGATGGATCACATTAATATATTTCTAAAAGGAGTCTTTATTGAGAACATGATCTTTGCTTATTTCTTAGGCATGTGTTCTTATTTAGCTGTATCAAAAACAGTAAAAACAGCTGTTGGATTGGGCGCAGCTGTAATCTTTGTATTGGGCGTTACTGTACCAGTGAACTATTTACTTGAAAACTACGTTTTAAAAGAAGGTGCCTTGACATGGCTTGACCCTTCTTATGCCGACATGGATTTAAGTTTCTTATCTTTTATCATGTTCATTGCCGTAATTGCATCCATGGTTCAATTGGTAGAAATGCTCGTAGAGAAATTTGCACCAGCCCTTTACGGTGCATTGGGAATTTTCTTGCCACTAATTGCAGTAAACTGTTCCATTTTGGGAGGAGCACTATTTATGCAAGAAAGACAATATTCTACTATTGGTGAAGCTACAAATTTTGGTATCAGTTCTGGTATCGGATGGTTCTTGGCCATTGTAGCAATTGCTGCTATACGAGAAAAAATCAAATATTCGAAAGTACCTGCACCAATGAGAGGACTGGGAATTACATTCGTTATAACTGGTTTAATGGGGATTGCATTTATGAGTTTTTCTGGAATCAACTTTGATACCACCGAGAAAGAAGAAGAAGCTCAAGATAAACCTTTAACAACAGAAGTACTTGATTCTAATTTGGATCACGCTTCTATAGATTAATACAAGATTATACTGAAGATAAATAAGATAAAGAAATGGGACAAGTAATCATAGTCACAGTAATCGTATTTACCATTGTAATTTTACTTTTGGTAAGCTTACTATTGTTTGTAAAAGCAAAATTATCCCCTGCTGGAAAAATTAAAATCACCATTAATGGTGATACTACCTTAGAAGTAGACGGTGGTGGAACACTATTAAGTACATTAGGTTCTAATGGTATCTTTTTACCATCCGCATGTGGTGGAGGTGGTACATGCGTACAATGTACTTGCCAAGTAAATTCTGGCGGAGGTAACATTTTACCAACAGAAGAACCACACTTTTCAAGAAAAGAAATTGCAGACAATTGGCGTTTAGGATGTCAAGTAAAAGTAAAAGAAAACATGGAAATCCATGTTGAAGAAGAAGTTCTTGGTGTAAAAGAATGGGAAGCAAAAGTAGTTTCTAACTACAACGTAGCAACGTACATCAAAGAGTTTATTGTTGAAATTCCTGAAGATATGGATTATAAAGCGGGTGGTTATATCCAGATAAAAATCCCCCCTTGTGAGATCAAGTTTTCAGACATGGACATCACAGCACATCCTACAGATCACCCAGGAGAGCCTCAAAAGTTTGAAAAAGATTGGGCTGAAGGACCATTCGCCATGCGTCACTTAGTGATGAAAAATGACGAAGACACCGTTAGAGCATATTCTATGGCTTCCTACCCTGCAGAGGGAAGAAAAATCATGTTGAACGTACGTGTTGCTGCTCCTCCTTTTGATAGAAAAACAAATACTTGGGCCAATATCAACCCTGGAATTGCGTCTTCATACATCTTTAACTTAAAAGTTGGAGACCCTGCAATTATATCTGGACCGTACGGTGAATTCTTCATTAATGAGTCAGACTCAGAAATGTTGTACGTAGGTGGAGGTGCTGGTATGGCACCAATGAGATCTCATTTATATGAATTGTTCAGAACCATGAAAACTGGTCGTAAAGTGACTTATTGGTACGGTGGACGTTCAAGAGCTGAGCTATTTTACATTCACTACTTTAGAGAATTGGAAGAAAACTTTCCTAACTTTAAATTCTACATGGTATTATCTGATGCTTTACCTGAAGACAATTGGATTGAGAAAAAAGATATTAATGATACTGAAGGAGATGGATTTGTTGGATTTGTACACCAAGCCGTTATCGATCAATATTTATCAAAACATGAAGCTCCTGAAGATATCGAATATTATTTCTGTGGACCTCC
>JAKVAS010000153.1 GCA_022448165.1 Crocinitomicaceae bacterium
GACTTTTTTCTGATTAATAATTGCCATCAATGCGGATTTTACAGCTGCTGTTGCGCAAGTTCCGGTAGTAAAACCATCTCTTAATGGGCCCTCTGGAATTTTTCTTAAGCTCATAACAAAAAGTTGTTTATGGTTAAGAACGATGAAGAGGTATCACTTAAAATCTTCTTTAGTTCATTTATACTTTGTACTTGAATAAAAGATCTAGGAGTTGTTGGCTTCTTTAGAATAAAAAGAGGTGTCCTCTTTGATATAGCAATTCGGATCTTCTCGTCTAATGCACCTGTTCCTCCACTCTCTTTAGTAACAATAACATCAATGTTCAATTGATCAATCAACTGTTCTTCTCCACCTATTAAATTTTCAGGTTGTTCGAGAATTAATTGCGTTTTCGGAAATCCACTTTTTCTTGCAATTTGAATTGAACTAACCCGATCTAAGATTCTAAAATAACAGGTGTTGTCTTTCCAAAACTCTTTAAACTTTTCGATGGATTGCACCCCGGTCAATGCTAGTAGATTTTGATCTTGAAAGCCTTCTAGCAATATATCAATGACTTCATGATAGTCATCTACATATTTCACCCAATCATTCACTACTCGTTCAGAATAAATGCGTTCTAATCGAAGCACCTTAGTATTTTCCAATTGTGACACCTCATCAATGGTTTGATGAAGTTCCTTTGCAAAAGGATGCGATGCATTAATAATCAAACTAATATTTTCTTCTTGGATAAAATTAACTAGTGCCTTTTTGGTAAAGACCCCATGCCTGTACATACCAAACTTCCCTAATTCAACATCAATTTTCGCTTTGGTAGAATAGACAAAAGGAATTTGCATCTCATTTAATAATGAGACCACATGTCTTCCTTCTGTTGTTCCTCCAAATACTAGTATCATTTACCTTTGAATTATTAGCTAACAGCCTATTTTCATTGACTAATTCAATGTGAATTTCTTATTTGTTCTGAAAATGTGTTTATAGTCTGGGCTATACAATTGAGATCTATTCTTTCTTGCTCCAATAGCGTGTCCGACAATAATTAAAACAGTTCTTGTTTTCTTACTATCCTTTACAATTTTTGCCAGGTTACTTAACGTCCCCTTGTAAATCTCTTCATCCGTCCAAGTTACGCGATATAGTACAGCAACCGGAGTATCTGAATCATAATGTTCTAACAGTTGATCTTGTACTTTCTGAGCAATTCCAACACTCAAGAAAATACACATGGTTGCATTGGATTTAGCCATTTGCGCCAAATCTTCCTTTGGAGGCATAGGAGTCTTTCCCTCTCCTCGTGTTAAGAAAATTGATTGTACTACCTCAGGAATTGTAAACTCAGACTTTAATGCCGCCGCCGCCGCACTATACGATGAAATACCTGGGACAATATAATATTCCATTCCTAACTCATCAAAAATGCTCATTTGCTCCTGAATTGCACCATACAAAGATGGATCTCCACATTGCAAACGAACAATTCTATTTCCTTTTTGATAATGTTCAGTCATTAACTCTACTTGTTCTTCCAGAGTCATCATTGCAGAATTTCTTACAACTGCACCTGGTTTGCACCATCCTGTCATTTCTTCTGGAATTAAGCTCCCGGCATATAAAACGCACTCTGCTTCTTCTAACAATTCTTTTCCTCGTACAGAAATTAACAAAGCATCACCGGGTCCTGCTCCTACAATTGCGACTGCCGCTTTCCGTTCGAATGATTTATTCAACGCCAAGGCGAACGTAAACTTCTCTCCATTTCCAAGTGCAATTTTTTGCTTTTCGACAAGTAATTTATCGTTGCTCGACATCAACATAGACGTAGACTCAGAAACACCATCTACTCCAATTTTTGATTGGACTACTTTACTAGGGTTGGGCACCTTTACAGTTTCAATTTCTTCAGAAGAATATGTAATAAAGGGCAAATCATTTCTTTCTACAAAATCCAGATATCCCTTCTGCTCTGCCTTAATATTAATCGATCCCAAAGAAGCTATTGCCTCAAATGCAATTCCTTTTTCAACAATCAAATTTTTCAATGTCTCTTCAAACAACTCTCCATCTAATTCTTTAGAACATCCAGAACCTAAATGCACGCATTTTGGATAGAATACCCATGTTGGGATTGAGAAATCAATTGTTCTGTATGTTATTGCAATCAACAATTCAAACGCATTCATATCAATGTCTTCCTCAGTATAGAAGAAAGTAACAAAGTCAGGTGCCGTTCGTTCCAAATATTCTGTCCCTTCATCTCTGACATCCAACAATACAGCTGTAGGCTTATTATTCACGAATGTTGCAATCAATTCATTTGTTGATCTATTTGTCCAACTAGTCCAATTATAACGCTCTGCAAGCAAATCTAAACTCCAAATATTTTGCAAGTCACTAGAAGTTGAAACGACTGAATTTCCTCCCAAAACAGAAGCCACTTTCTTAGCCATTTCATTGGCGCCTCCCTGATGGCCTCCAATCACTGATTGTGCATTTTGCCCATGATCATCTACACAAACAACTGCAGGATCATTCTGTTTTGACTTCAATAATGGAGCAATCATTCTTACACAAATACCAAGTGCGCTCACAAAACAAAAACCATCTCTCTTAGAAAAGTTTTCATTTAGATAATCCTGAACTGATTCAACTACAGAAACATGTTCATTATCTGACACATGCGATGTTATGATCAATGATTTCGGATATTCTCTCTGGAGCAATAATGCCTTTTCTATTCCTCGATCCGTAAATGCTATGAATGTTATTTTTTTCATGCTTGTTATTTAGTTGCAGCCAATAAATTGATTGCATTGTATTCGTTTATATTGACACATAGTGGCTCATCTAATTGATACCCTAACTCATTTGTCGTTTTAATAAATATTTCTTTTGATTGCTCGGAAACAGTATTCATCACCAACCTTCCCTTTGGCTCCAAATAATGATCTATTCTACGAATCATCTCATCCAGTCGCTTGCCATGTCCACCAATAAATACGGCATCAGGTCGATCTCCCTCTAATTCCTTGACAAAGAAGTCTCCTATTTCTACCTGAACTCCTGGAGTTGATGTGTTTTTTAGGTTTTCCATTATAATCCCTTCACATTCTTCACGGATTTCAAAAGCAGTTACCTCTAGATAGGGAAACATTCGTTTACTTTCAATTGCTACAGAAGCTGTACAAGCTCCAACATCCCAGAACCTCAATTTAGTAGACAATTCCAATGCCTGAATTGCCAACGAACGAAATGGTCGTTTCGTAATCATTCCTGGTCTATTTTCTAAGGTAACATAGAAATCATCTGAGAAACTCATCCTTTGTTTTCGTTCAAACGTCTTTCGTAGAATAACTGCGTTCAACGTTGCAAACTTCAAATTAGTAGCTTCTTCCAAAGTAACCTTCAAGACTTTTTCTTCCTCGCCATCAAGGTGTTCTCCAACAATTAATTCATAATTGGTATAACCAAAATCAATCAAACGTTCAGCAATGTGATTAGGAGCATGTTTTTCATCTGTAAGAATCCCAATTGTCGATTCATTATTTAATATTGCTGCGTCTAACCCCTTCCATGAGCGACCGTGTAAAGTAACTTGTTTTAACGCACTTGCATTCACTTGTGCTTTGTGACACAACCGCTGTATACTTGAAAACCACGGAATAATATCCAATTTAGCTTCAGGCATTAAGCGCTTCAATGTATTTCCAAACCCAAAAAAGAAAGGATCCCCTGAAGTAAAAATTAAAACAGTCTCTTCCGTAGATTTGTATTGATCTACCAAATCTTCCATTTTACCGCTAATTTCAATCCATTTATGATCTTTCGGTAAAATTGGCTTCAACAATTCATAATGTCGTTTTCCTCCTGAGAAACACATGAATTCCTTCAACAACTCACGCCCAATAGGAAGCATGGAGTCAATGTGATCTCCCATTCCAACTAGTGTAATATGTTGTATCGAGTTTTGCATGTTTTAATATTGATTTTTAAGAACTACTTCTTCTTTATTTTTTCGTTTTTCCCAGTTTAATCGTTCCAGTTCAGGATTTTCAAAAAAGTAATCAACGTACCCTAAACAGAGATAACCTATCAATTTTCGATCTTCTGGAGCATTTAATACTTTTTTAACCTTTTCAGGATCGAGAATACTGACCCAACCAAGCCCAACATTCAATGAGCGCGCCATCAACCACATATTTTGAATCGCACAAACAACGCTGTACTCTCCAGCTTCATCCATACTTGTTTGTCCAAGAACAGGATGGTCACTAGGTTTATAAAATACAGCAATGTTTAATGGAGCCTCTGTGATCCCTTCCAATTTTAGCGCTGTGTATGCATCTAATTTTCCATTCTTGAACAATTCCTTTGCCTTTTCGTTCTCTTCTGCAAATGTATCCTTGATCTTATTTTTTATGTGAATATCATCTACAATAACGAATTCCCAAGGTTGAGAGAACCCTACAGAAGGAGCATTAACTCCAGCAAACAAAATATCCTCTAAAACCTCTTTAGGAACGGGCTTATCTATAAATCGATTTCCACGTACATCCCTTCTGTAAAGAATTATATCCTTTAAGGTTTTAACCTCTTTTTCATTGAACTCTCTCATTCGTAATAGTTTACTGCTTCATCCAAAGTAAATACTGCGTTTACAATACTTGCAGCAACATTACTCCCTCCTTTATTTCCATGAATGATTGCCCAATCAGTTGTATCTAATTGCGACAATTGTTCCTTTGATTCTATTACATTAATAAAGCCAACAGGAGCTCCAATAACCCCTGCCGGTGAAAAACTCTCCTTTATTCTAATTGATTCCGTAATTTCAAACAAAGCAGTTGGAGCATTTCCAACTACGTATAAAGCATTTGGATGTTTTTCTATAGCAATTTGCATTCCTGCTTGAGATCTAGTTAATCCTTTTTCTGAAGCCAGTACTGCTGTCTCCTCATCATTAAGATGGCAGAAAATTTGGTTTCCGTACTTTCCTGAAAATGCTTTTGTAATTCCAGCTTGCACCATTGTTACATCAGTTACAATCTCTCCCCCTGCTTTCAAAAACTCGCTCCATTTTTCAAGGGCACGATCGGAAACTTCCAATAATTCCGTATCAGAAAGGTCTCCAGTTGTGTGAATAACGCGTGTTAATGCCCATTTTTCTGCAACTGTTCCTTTTAATGGCTTTATCTTTTCCGCAACCACATTGAAACTTGCTTGTTGGATTTCTAGTCCTGTTTCAGGTTTACGATTCAAATAACCACGAGGAGTTATCAAGCTTTGCTTGTATTGGAATGTTTGCGAATTTCCAATCATTACCAAACTAAACATATCTACCCAACTTGGATCAAATTCTCCTAATGTGGTAATTCGGATATTTTCCTCTTCTCTTGTTACTTGTCGAACAATGGCCACTGGAGTACTCGGATCCCTTTCTTCAAGAAAAATCTTCTTTAATCGGCCTAGTTGCCAATGACGTTTTACACTACGAGGGTTATAGAGACTTGTTACGAAATCTCCCATTGCAGCACCGCGGATACGTTTTTCAATTGAATTCCAAGGCGTCATTAAATCCGACAAAGAAATACAACAAAAATCATGGCCAAGAGGCGCTCCAAGTTTGCTGCCAGCAGCTAAAAATGCTGAAACTCCAGGTAGTGTTTCCAGTTGAATTTGATCTAACTCACGTCTAGCAACCATCTCATAAACAATCGAGGCCATTGAGTATATGCTAGCATCTCCTGAGCCAATTACAAGTACATCTTTCCCTTCCAAAGCGTGCACAATGGCGACTTCCGCACGTGCTTCTTCTTTCCCTAACGGCATTTCAATACGCTCTACATCCGAACGAAAGAACTCTTCCACAAATTGGAAATAATAGGAGTACCCTACTATCACGTCTGCTTTTGCTACCGCCTGATGTACGACAGGTAAAATATATTGCCGATCTCCAGGACCGATTCCTGCTACTGTAATTTTCATTTTTGTACAATTATTAGTGAGAAATATGGAATCGAACGCTTTTTAATTTCTTTCCAATTAGAAGTAATAAATTCATTTTTTGTTCCCAATCGTTCGCAATAAACGAATGAGCAATTCATTTCACCGATTACAGCTTCAATCGTATCCATTACAGTTCGAATTTTCATCAACACTACAGTCTTTGAATGTCGCATTGCTTCTCTTAGTTCGTCTGAACACGGGGTAAAATGGTCATTTTTTCATTTTGTAATCCAAGCACAGTTCTCGATACAGCAGCACCAAGATTATAGGAAGTTATTCCAGGAATTAAGTTCACTGCTATTTCTGCTTGATCAAAACGCTCCAATAGATACGAAAACGAACTATATGTACTTGCATCACCTTCGCTTACTACAGCTATTTTCAGGCCTTCTTTCCAATCTTTTTGAATCAATTCAAAAGTATCATCATAAACTG
>JAKVAS010000154.1 GCA_022448165.1 Crocinitomicaceae bacterium
TCAAAATAATTGCATACTTTTTTATTTTCATCATCCTCAACTATAAATCTTTCAGCTTCTCTGCCATAAAAAAATGGGTAATAAGTTATTTTTTTATTGTTTATAGTAACTATTTGAACATAATTTTCATAAGATTTACTTTTCTGTAAAGGTACATAGTTGCAGAATGTTAAGCATACATAATCTTCTAGAATTTATTTTTAACTTTGAATTTAAGAAAATGAAACATCTCCTCATTATATTGTATTTGGCTGTAGCTTTTAATAGTGCAGCGCATGATTATTATTTTGCTTTTGCGGAATTAGAGTACAATGACTTTACGAAAAAATTTGAATCTACTATTACGGCTTCATCACATGATCTTGAACGTGTATTAGCGGTAAGAGGAATCGATGTAGATAGTTTAGACCTTTTAACCCATTCAAGTGAGAAGTTCATTCAATTGGAGGGTTTTCTTAATGAAGGGTTCGTTATCGCAAACAGAACAACGAAGACTCATTTGTCAATTGTTGGTGTTGAGATCTTACTAAATGGAATAATTCACTTTTTTCTTGAATCTGAGTCGATTGAGGTTAATGATTATATTGATGTAGAATTCTCATTTTTAATGTCTGAATTTCCTGAACAACAGAATAAACTTACGCTTTACATGAGGGATAAAAGTTATACTAAAACATTCCTACAGGGAGATTTTACACGTCAAATACTTATAGAATAATAAACAAACATGAAACAACTTATTGCATTAGCGATTCTATCACTTCCTCTGACAGGACTGTCGCAACAAAACAAATTTGCACAACTTGGTCAAGAATTACCAACTCCTAATGAATATAGAAATGCAGCCGGTGCCCCAGGGCATAACTATTATCAACAAAAAGCGGATTATAAAATTGAGGCAAGAATTGATGATGACAAACAAATTCTTTCAGGTGAAGAAACAATCACGTATACTAATAATTCGCCGGATCAGTTAGAGTATTTGTGGATTCAATTAGACCAAAATATGCGTGCTGATGATTCTGATACTAAATTGATTTCAGTGGATAGAATGGAAAATTTTCGATCAGTTGATGATGTAAGAAAAAAGCTGTTTTATTTCGATGGAGGGTTTAAGATTGATGAAGTAACAACTACTTCTGGTCAAAAGATGAGTTATGCTATCAATAAAACGATGATGCGTATCAATTTAGAGAAGCCTTTAGCGTCGAATTCTAGTATATCCTTTAATATTAAATGGTGGTATAACATCAATGATAGAATGGAGATAGGTGGACGTTCAGGATATGAACATTTTGAAGAGAATGATAATTATCTTTATACAATTGCTCAATGGTTCCCTCGAATGTGTGTGTATAATGATGTTGAGGGTTGGCAAAACAAGCAATTTCTTGGGCGCGGTGAGTTTACTCTTCCTTTTGGTGATTATGAAGTATCAATTACAGTTCCTTCAGATCATGTTGTTGGATGTACGGGGGAATTGCAAAACCCGAGTAACGTAATGTCCTCACAACAACGTAGTCGGATGAAACAAGCAATGAAGTCTGATAAGCCGGTATTGATCATTACTCAGGAAGAAGCTGAAGAGGCTGAAAAAAAGAAGGCTACGGGTGAAAAAACATGGATTTTTAAGGCCAAGAATGTTCGCGATTTCGCTTTTGCGTCATCACGTAAGTTTATGTGGGATGCGCAAGCGGTAAAACTAGATAATAGAACTGTTCTTGCAATGTCTTATTATCCTAAGGAAGGGAATCCTCTTTGGGAGCGCTACTCTACAAAATTAGTTGCTCACACAATTAAGACATATTCTAAGTATAGCTGTGAATACCCATACCCTGTTGCTATCTCTGTTCACTCTAAGTGGATTGGTATGGAGTATCCAATGATTTGTTTTAATGGTGGACGTCCAGAAGCCGATGGTACCTATTCTGAAAGAACAAAATATGGTATGTGGGGAGTTATTATTCATGAAGTTGGACATAACTTCTTCCCTATGATTATTAATTCTGATGAACGACAATGGACATGGATGGATGAAGGGTTGAATACTTTTGTTCAGTACTTGACTGAGCAAGAATGGGAACGAGGTTATCCTTCAAGGCGAGGGCCTGCATATCTTATTGCGGATTATATGCGTGGTGATAAAGATTATATCTCTCCGATTATGACCAACTCTGAATCAATTTGGCAATTTGGTAATAATGCATATGGCAAACCTGCGACAGCTTTAAATATACTTCGTGAAACGATTATGGGACGTGAGTTATTTGATTATGCATTTAAAACATATTGTGAACGATGGAAGTTTAAACATCCTACACCAGCGGATTTCTTTCGTACTATGGAGGATGCTTCGGCAGTAGACTTGGATTGGTTTTGGAGAGCTTGGTTCTATACTACTGATCATGTTGAAATTAGCGTTGATGAAGTGAATTGGTTCCAATTGAACACAATGAACCCTGAAACTGAAAAAGCTGTTGCTAAGAAAGTTAATGATGAAAAGGATCAGTTTATTGGAGATACGCGAAATAAAACACTTGTTAAAGAAACGGTGAATGAACTTGATGATGACATTGATGACTTTTATGGTAAACGTGATATTTATGCCGTTGATGCTTTGGATAAGAAAGAGTATGGTGAATTCAAGGAGAAGATGTCTGATGAAGAGATGGAGCTGTTAAATTCTGGAAAGCAATTCTATGAGGTTTCATTTTCTAATAATGGAGGGATTCCAATGCCACTTATTGTTGAGTTTACATATATTGATGGAACGAAAGAGGTTGTAAGAATTCCCGCTGAAATATGGAAGAGAGATGAGATAAAGGTGTCTAAAGTTTTCATCTTGGACAAAGAAATATTATCCCTTCGTTTAGACCCGTTCTTAGAAACAGCTGATACGGATTTAAATAATAATACATGGCCAGCTAAACGTCAGCCTACTCGTTTTGATTTATTCAAGGAGCAGAGATCAAGAGAAAATCCAATGCAGCGTCAAAAGCGCTTAGAGGAATTAAATAATCAGTAAGTAGAGCATATTTTGAATGAGGGCCTCGCTAATAAAGCGAGGCTTTTTTATATATGGTAAGTTTGTAGGGATAGCTATTTATCAAATATTAAGTGTCAAAATATCCTTATTTGAATTTTATATAGAAAGGATTGACTTGATCAATTAGATTTTATAAATTATTGAGATGTTCGTAACTCTTACATGATGAAAAGTTCAACATTTTGAAGTTTAGAATCATTAGGTTAATGATGTACGTCAAAGTAAGTTGACTTCCCTCCCTTCTTAAAGCTTTTGTAATGGTCGAATTTATCCTTTATAAAAGTGATTAATTCCATTTCAGAAGCAGTCTTTAAAAAGTTGTCATCAATGTTTAAGAAGTGTATAAATTCCTCAAACTCTTCATCTGACAATTCGAAAATATCATAGGCTACATAAGTTCTGAGCAATTCTTTTAGTAGGCGTTCCTGATCATCCTTATACTCTTGTTCTGCAATCCACCGTTTGGCCTTTTCTTTCTTTGAAAAAGTCTGGTACAAGGCTGTAATGGGACTTTGTAATACTTCGATTCCTGTTACTGTTCTTGTTTCGCGCAATGCAAGATTTTCACGTTCTTCCTTTATCTGCTCCAGTGTTTTTAGAGGGCGAATTACTACCTCTTTAATTTCTTGAACCTTACCAATAATCTCAATGGTATTCTTAAATTGACAATTAGAATCAGCTTGAACAACTAAGTTGACAACATCATAGCCACGTACTGATAGAGATATTGAGTCGTTATCATTCGCATAAACGCTGAAATGTCCATTTGGTTGACCAAAGACTCCTTGCCCAGTTGTTCGGTTTACAATCATGAGATTATAGAAACTTTGTGGGCGTATCGAGTCAATCACTTTTCCTGAAACCAGTACACGATCACAATCTTGACAGAATGCGATTGATTGCATTAAAGCAATTAACGAGAGAAATAGAATGTTCTTTATCACAATAACGAATGTACAAAAATAGTTCCTCGATTTAGAGATGACCTTCTCAAGAAATGTTAAACAATCAAGGTTACATTTGTAACTTACGCCAAACAGGTGAATACATTTGTAACATGTGTTAATATGAATATACAAGACGACGAAAATTTAATAATCATTCCAATTTAAGTAGTAATTTTGCATCATGAAACGAGTAGTTGTTGGTTTGTCAGGAGGTGTAGATTCAAGTGTTACCGCGCATTTATTGAAAGAACAGGGGTATGAGGTGATTGGAATGTTTATGCGTAATTGGCATGATGAATCTGTTACGCTTAGCGATGATTGTCCTTGGATTGATGATTCTAATGATGCTTTATTGATTGCTCAGCAACTTGGTATTCCGTTCCAGGTAATTGATTTAAGTAAAGAGTATAAGGAAAGAATCGTTGATTATATGTTTTCCGAGTATCAATCTGGACGTACACCAAATCCAGATGTTTTATGTAATCGAGAAATTAAGTTTGATGTGTTTTTAAAAGCTGCGATGGAGCTTGGGGCTGATTATGTGGCTACAGGACATTATTGTCGTAAAATTGAAAATTCTGACGGAAGTTTTGAGCTTGGTGCGGGGAAAGACCCAAATAAGGATCAATCGTATTTCCTGTGTCAATTAAGACAAGAGCAATTAGCTAAGGCATTGTTTCCAATTGGAGAATTGTTGAAGTCTGAAGTGAGAGAGATCGCGGAAAAAGCGGGGCTTCATACTGCGGGTAAGAAGGATTCTCAAGGTCTTTGTTTTGTTGGGAAAATTAGTTTACCCTTGTTTTTGCAGCAAAAGCTGGCTCCTAAAGCAGGTGATATTGTTGAGATACCTGCGGATATGAGTTTTTATGATGCTTATTCAGCATTAGAGGTTTCTGAAGAGAATGTCGAATTGTTATCGGAGCCTTTTCAATATTCACCGGAAATGGGGGAAGTTGTAGCAAGGCATCAGGGCGCGCATTATTACACTATTGGTCAACGTAAAGGTTTGCATATTGGTGGAAGGCCTAACCCTTCATTTGTGATTAATTTAGATGTGGACACGAACACAGTGTACTCTGGACAAAATGATTCTCATCAAGGTTTAAATAAGCATGCTTTAAAGCTTGATAGTCAAGGGGTTCATTATATATCAACAAGGTATGATAATAGTTCAGTCTCCGGGCTGGAATGTGATGTGCGTATTCGATATAGGCAGGCGTTACAAAAAGGTCGAATTATCATTAAAAATGACAGTGTTTATGTTTTGTTTGAGGCAATACAGAAGGGAGTTACTCCGGGGCAATTTGTGGCTTTTTATGTTGATGATTTGCTAATTGCTTCAGGAGTAATTGAGCATTAATCTTCATTCTGGACTGTAGTCCTTGAATGTTCCATCTTTAAAGAAGATTAAAACTCTATCGATAGTTTTAGATTCGTTTAAAACGTTCCTAATTGAAGGGTTAACCTTGTTTTCATTTTGTGAATGATTAGCTATTGAAGGAGTGGGTGATTGTTCTTTTGTGACTTCGTATTGACCAATGCTATCCTCCCCTAGAATCAACCATCCTGCATTGACTTTTGGGTAGACTTGAAGTAGTTTAGTAAGAAAGTCTAAGCTTGGCTTGTTTCTACCGCTTAAGATATGACTTAGGTTAGATCGTTTTACATTTATTTTGTCTGCAAACTCAGAAGCATTTAAGTTCTGAGACTTCATGATCATCCTTATTCGCTCACTTATTAACATTTGTAACAATACTACTTTTGTAACTTGTTTACAAATATAACAAAAGTGATTTACAGTATACTGTAAATCACGAAATTAAACTTATTGCATCTCAATTAAGCGAGAAAAATATAGAGGTAGACTCAGAGTGATTATCATCATTAGCATTACGGACAGTATCCATTAGCTTGGCTACTTGAAAGATATTAAGCGTGCTATTCTCTCCTTGAACTCTATGTTGAGATAACTTATATTTTGCTGATTTAATACTACTATTGTTCATAAATAAGTTTGTAAATTCCATGTTTTTAATATTGAATACAAAGGTCTTTACGCCAGTGTGTTACGAATGTTACAAAAAATAGTAAAAAAAAAATATTTTTCTAGGACAAAAGTTCTATTATCACTTTAGAATGAAACTGTTAAGATGTTGTTAAAACGCTGTTGAAGCGCCGTTGAAACGCTGTTAAAACGCTGTTAACACTGTTGAAACGCTGGTGAAGCTGTTGAAGCGCTGTTCGAAACAGTTGAA
>JAKVAS010000155.1 GCA_022448165.1 Crocinitomicaceae bacterium
AGCAACTAGGTGTTGAGGTTTTCTCGAATAAAGAGGAAAAAGATCCTGTTAAAATTGCTCAAGAAGGGATCCAACATGCAAAGAGTAAAGGGTTTAACCTTGTAATCATTGATACAGCTGGACGTTTAGCTGTTGATGAGCAGATGATGGATGAGATCGAGAATGTAAAACGATCGATCAATCCTACAGAGACTTTGTTCGTAGTGGATTCCATGACTGGACAAGATGCTGTAAATACAGCGAAAGCCTTTGATCAAAGAATTAACTTCGATGGTGTTATTCTTACAAAGTTAGATGGTGATACTCGCGGTGGAGCGGCTTTATCGATTAAATCGGTTGTAAATAAACCAATCAAATTTGTTGGTACTGGTGAAAAAATGGATGCATTGGATGTGTTCTATCCTTCCCGTATGGCTGATCGTATTCTTGGGATGGGAGATGTTGTATCTCTTGTAGAGAGAGCCCAAGAACAATTTGATGAAGAGGAAGCAAGAAAGCTTCAAAAGAAGATTCAAAAGAACCAATTTGATTTTAACGACTTCCTTGGACAACTGCAGCAAGTGAAGAAAATGGGGAACGTTAAGGATTTAATGGGAATGCTTCCTGGAATGGGAAAGGCAATGAAAGATGTTGATATTAAAGATGATGCCTTTAAGCACATAGAAGCAATTATTTATTCAATGACTCCGCAAGAACGATCAAACCCACAATTAATTAATGGACAGAGAAAGCTCCGTATTGCAAAAGGAAGCGGGTGTGATATGAAAGAGGTGAACAAGTTGATGAAACAATTTGGAGACACTAAGAAAATGATGAAAATGATGTCCAATCCGAAGAATATGCGTCAGATGATGAAGCAAATGAAAGGAATGGGGGGAGGAATGCCTGGAATGTAATTTTCTCGCTTTTAAATAGAATAAAAAATGCTTCGGGATTCTCGAAGCATTTTTTTATGAATAAAGTTTATTTAGAATTAAAAACTACTTCCAAGTTTTTAATTCAACACTTTTATCAGAAACTTCTAAATACGTATCATAATTAATCCATTCACCGAGATTGAAATAGGTTGAGTTTTCTCCAACTTCAATTTTCAGTGGCAAATGTCTGTGGCCGAAGATAAAGTAATCAAAATAAATTGTTTCTAGTTTTTCTTTACAAAATTGAACTAGCCATTCATTTTCATTTCCTAGAAAAACTTCGTCATCCTTTCCTGTTTTGGCTCTGCTCGTTTTTGAAGATTTTTGAGCTAGCCAAATTCCGAAATTGGGGTGTAGTCGAGCGAAACACCATTGACAAAATCGACTTGCAAAAATTTTCTTTAACATTTTGTACCCACGATCTCCAGGACCTAGACCGTCACCATGTCCAATAAAGTACTTTTTTCCAAAAAATGTACGTTCGATTGGTTCGCGATATAAATTAACTCCTAATTCCTTCGGAAGATAATCGAAAATCCACATGTCATGATTTCCTGTAAAAATGTGAATGGGAATTCCAGAATCAGTTATTTCCGCAATTTTCCCCTGTAGTCTAATAAAACCTTTCGGAATAGCACGTTTATACTCAAACCAAAAATCGAAAATGTCACCGACAAGAAATATTTCTTCGGCATCATGACGTATGGATTCTAACCAAGAAACAATTCGTTTCTCACGAATTAGACTTGCTTCATCGTTAGGTGCTCCTAGGTGAAAGTCGGAAGCAAAATAGACCTTCTTCGTTTGTTTTTTTGTCATTAATGACCAAAGATTCGATGTAGTTCTTTTTCTAAACCAGCGTTACGGATTTGATTTCCTTTAGCAATGATTTTACCATCCTTATCAATTAATACTGTAAATGGAATACCATTTACTTTATAAAGAGACTTGGCCACACTATCCCAACCTTTTAATGCACTGACATGATTTTCCCATGTTAAATTATCCTGATTGATTGCTTGTCTCCACTTGTTACCGTCACTATCTAGTGAAACACTCATTACAGTGAATCCATCAGCTTGATATTTTTTGTATGCCTTTACAACATCCGGATTAGCTGCGCGACAAGGTCTACACCAAGATGCCCAAAAATCTAATAGAACTACTTGACCACGAAGATCGGACAATTTCATTTTTCCGCCATCCAATGTTGTCTCTTCGAAATCTGGAGCCATTTTCCCTTTTGCTAATGGGTCATTGGCAATTTGCTCAGCTTTCAGTTTATCGAAATTTTTCTTTACTTCTTGAATAGTTGGAGATTCAGGAAATGAGTTCACCAATTGTTGAAGAATTGATTCATAGGTCGAGAAATCCTTTTTAACATCAATGTGGGGAAGAATAGGATAAAGCGCTGCTGAATTAGCATTCTGCTTGATGTAGGATTGTTGTTGACCTTGGAATTGTTTGAATTCATTTGTTAATACCTTACTTATACTGTCTCTTTTAGAAGGGGTTTCTCGAATAACATTAATGGCAAGGTCACGACGAATAGTCCATGAGTTGGTCATACGCAGATACTCATTCATTGCTTTACTTTCTTCAGATCCAATAATGTTTACATGAATATTTATTTGTTCACCGTCACCATATACTTTTATATCAGAATTATTTCTAAGGATAAGATTCAAGTGATTTTTTGCTCCTAAACGCAGGACATAATAGTCTCCATAAGGAAGCTTTGTGTCGAATGAAAAGTTACCATCTTTGTCCATAGGAGTTGAAGCAAAATCTTCATAATGATCGCCAAAGAATTTTGAAATCTGAACAGTTTCAACGCCAAGGTTGAAAATTGAGCCACTAACCTTTACAGAAATCTCTTGAGAAAAGGTTAGGAATGCTCCAAGAGCTAGTGATAAGCTGAGTATGTATTTCATATCTTTATTTTGAGAAAATCTCTTCCAATTTTTGTTCCAAACTTGTCCCACGCAATTTTGTTCCAATGATAATTCCTTCTTTATCAATTAGTACCGTATGGGGGATACTAGAGAATCCATATAACTGAAGCATTGGTGTTTTCCACTCTAATAAGTCACTTACATGATTGGGCCAAATTAACCCATCTCTTTCTATAGCTGTTTTCCAAGCTTCTTTGTTTCGATCTAAAGAAACGGAGTAAACAGTGAAACCTTGATCTTTGTACTTATTATATAAACGAACTACGCTAGGATTCTCTTGACGGCAAGGTCTACACCAAGAGGCCCAGAAATCAATTAGAACATATTTACCCCTTAAAGAAGATAGAGCGATTTGTTGACCATCTGGATTTTCTAAGTTAATTTCAGGGGCTTCTATGGTACCCGAATTGTTCATTACGTAAATGGTATATGAACTTTCAATCTGAGCCGTTTGATCTACCATTATTTTCGTCAATTCAGAAGTCGGATAGGTTTTAGTATAAGCATCTGATACTGCTTTTAAAATTTCCAAATTCTCCGAATTCCATTTTTCAAATCCGGCATAAGGAGTCGCAGATGATGAAAGTAAAATGTTTACAGGGTTTTCCGGTGATACTTTCATTTGATTTAATGCATAATCATCGACGGGTTTTTTTATCCTTAAGAAACTCTCTGTGAGTTCTTCATCACTGATTTTTCCTTTCAATAACATTAACTTCTTTTGATCTTCTTGAAATGTTGAGACAATTTCAAGGTATTCACTAAGCGCATTCGTCCAGGTACTTCCTTTTAATTTAGGAGTAGTGTTAAATGTTGAAAATTCTGTATCAAGTGTAATGTTGTCTCCGGGGATTAAGGTTAATGGAATATTTTTATCCATTTGATTTCCCACAGATAGCTGATAGTAACCGAATTCGCTAATGTCTGCACTTAGTTCAAAAACCCCATCAATGTTTGTTTTTGCTTCGATAACATCAGAAATAGTGCCGGCAGTCATTTTTTGAAGTAATACTTTTTCGTTATTAGCTCCCTTAATAGTACCGACAATCTTGAATTTATTACCCATTATTGGGCTAATTTGTTCTTGATTATCAGTGGATTCGTGTGGTGTTGATTCTCCACATCCAATTAAAAGAAATGCAGAACAAATTACTCCGAAAAAGTACTTCATTATAATTGATTTAATGTTTCACTCATTAATTTCTTCGCTACCTTAGGATCTGCTTTTCCTTTAGAGGTACGCATCAACTGCCCCATAAAGAAACCAACAAGTTGTTTTTCTCCGTTTTTGTACCGTTCTATTTCTGTAGGGTTATTATCGATTACTTCTTGTATAAATGCTTGAATGGTGTCGTCATTAGAATCTTGAATCAAATTCATAGACTCAGCAATCTCCAAAGGATTATTATTCTCTCCCTTTAATAACTCTGGGAATATTTTTTGAGAAGCAGTTGTAGATGAAATTTTACCTTCGTCAATAATTTTAATTAATGAAGCTATTGTTGAAGGTTCAATTGGAAAATCCGTAATTTCTAACCCTTGATTATTCAAGAAAGATTTTACATCTCCCATAATCCAATTCGCAGCAGCTTTGTAGTTCTTTGTGTCTTGAATGACCCGTTGATAGTACAATGCGATCTCTTTCGTATCTGTTAAATTGTAAGCATCATAAGATGATAAACCAAATTCTGTAGTATACTTGATGTATAGATCTCTTGGAAGCTCAGGCATTTTTGCACGAACCGAATCAATTTGATCTTTTGTTACTCTAATTGGTTGCAAATCTGGTTCTGGGAAAAAGCGATAATCGTTTGCTGCTTCCTTAGATCGCATAGAAATTGTACGTGAATTTAGAGCATCGAATGAACGGGTTTCTTGTCTAATGATTTCACCATTTTCTATTGCTTCGATCTGACGTTCAATCTCAAATTCAATTGCTTTTTGAACATTACGAATAGAGTTCATGTTTTTGACTTCAACCTTTACTCCAAATTCTTTGGCATCTTTTAGCATTACAGAAATGTTCGCGTCACAGCGTAATGATCCTTCTTCCATATTTCCATCGCAAATACCTAGATATCGAACCAGTTTTCTAATTTCAGTTACATAGTTATATGCTTCTTGTGAGGAACGAAGATCTGGTTCTGATACAATTTCCAAAAGAGGAACTCCAGCACGATTTAAATCAACTAAGGTGTCGTATATATCAATATCGTGCATGCTTTTTCCTGCATCTTCCTCCATGTGAATACGAGTCAGGTTGATTGCTTTTTCTTGCCCTTCTTCCCCCGTTTTAATGTAGATTCTTCCACCAGTACAAATGGGGGTTGTATCTTGAGTAATCTGATACCCTTTGGGTAAATCAGGGTAGAAGTAGTTTTTTCTTGCAAAATATTGTTGTTCCGCAATATCAGCTTCACATGCAATTCCTAATCGAATAGCATACTGAATAGTTTGTCGGTTCATTTTAGGTAAGGTACCTGGGTGACCGAGTGAAATAGCACTTACATTTGTATTCGGAACTGCACCAAATTCATTGATGTCGTTGGAATATGCTTTCGTCTTTGTAAGCATTTGAGCATGGACCTCAAGTCCAATAACTACTTGATATTTGTTTCTTATTTCGGATGTCATGAATTAAACTCTTGAAATCAGTTCTTTCATTATTAATGTCATTGAAGGCTCCGTTTTGTTTGCTACAGCAATAACGTCTTCAACACTTACTTCTTGTATTTTCCCTGGGACCCCTAAGTCAGTTATGATTGAAACAGCGAAACAAGGAATCCCCATGTGACGTGCTACAATTACTTCAGGAACTGTTGACATTCCTACAGTATCTGCACCAATGGCCCGAACATAGCCATATTCGGCGGGTGTTTCTAATGTTGGACCTGTAAGTCCAGCATACGTTCCAACAGAAATTTTAATGTTATTTTCATCAGCAATTGTTTTTGCCAAATCAATCATTTTATGATCATATGGTTGGCTCATATCAGGGAATCGTGGCCCTAATTCGTCAATGTTTTTTCCAATTAATGGAT
>JAKVAS010000156.1 GCA_022448165.1 Crocinitomicaceae bacterium
ATATATCATTGTATTGCTTATTTGGTGTAAACATATCTGTTTCCTTCATTAAATTTGACCATAAACTACTAAATGGTTGATTTGAGTTTCTTAACGGTATGAAATTACCTCTACACGACGTAATCTATCTACGCACTAAAGAAATAAAGTGAATTTTAAATGTATTCGTACAAGCATACCATAATCAACATACAGGTTGTTTCCACTTATTATCAGTCCGAAATGAGCATTGATCAACTAGGTTGATTCTTTTAGAATTTGGAAAACAAATTAAGGTTAAACCAAAACCCCAATTTTAAACCAATTATTTGGCTTCTTAAATTCATTTTTAATCAAAATCAATTGTTTTAACCTTCAAAATACCCTAAACACGGTATTAGAAAGTCGCCAAATTTAAAGTCGTTAAGAAAATAATGGTTTAAATTTGCGGTCTATGACAATGCAAACCTGCTTAATCGAGAAATCAACGTATTTCAGTGTTTTTCAACACGCTGACAAGCGCAGTTTTGTTGTAGACTTCGGATACCGAAGTATCACTCTTACCTTTTGTGAATTATTGTACTTAAGAAAGCAAATTGGTAAGTTAAGTAAGCATAGTGCTTTAGTTGAAATGATAGAAAGAGGCAGCGTCGAAATAATATCATTATGTAACAATGAACACTTCTTCATTCTGTCACCACTAGAAATTATTGATCTACGCGAACTCATAGAACAACTCTTTACAAGCTGACTATAAGCCTGTAACTCTCTTATTTTTAATTAGACTAATTCCAAATTTTGGGACGCCACTGCTTTGTATAAAATCAAGTAGTACCTTGCCATTAAACAATAAGTAAAATATTGAATTATGGACAATTCGCTTAGAGAAAGAATTAGTATCCTACCCGAAATGATGGATCTGCTTAATCAACAAATAAAGCAAGAGCAACTTGCAAGTTCTAGTTATCTTGCAATGGCTGCTTGGTGCGATCAAAATGGCTTCAGTAATTCAGCAAAGCTATTTTACGATCAATCAAAAGAAGAGCGAGAGCATATGATGAAGTTGTTTGGTTACATAACAAACAACGGAGGAGCTGCAATTTCACCAAGTGTTGAACCTGTTAATCACAGTTTTTTGTCATTAAGAGATGTATTTGAGTCTGCACTCAATATGGAAATTGATGTCACAAAAAAGATACACACTTTAATGTCAACTGCTAGAAAGCTTGAAGACTATAACACTGAGTTATGTCTACAATGGTTTGTACATGAGCAAATGGAAGAAGAGCAGTTCTTTAGAGATATCATTCAAATGATTGAATTAATGGGTGACTCTCCATTACAGTTAATTGATGATCGAATTAAGCGTGAAAATCACTAGCGCATTCTACTTTTTAAAGTAATACATCTTTAAAATCATCGCCTTGATAGTATACAAACTAATAGATTGAAATCTTCGTTTGTATATTATCAAGGCTTCTTTTTAATATGCCCAAGTAGGGCTTCAATTTAGAGATACTACAACAAAGCCTAATAGTAGAACTTGAGTTTATAATACACTAACTTCTCCAAAGGCAAATACTACCTTATATTTTTTAGATAAACGTACAAGTTGTTATCACGAACTTTAACTTGTTTTCAACTTTCAAATCAACATCATCCTCTTTCAAAATATTGGGAAAATGATGTAATCTATTCCAATCTTTTGTATTTTGTCCCTGCTAAACTATACATCATATGCGACTATTTTTACTCTTCGTCGGACTCTTTATTTCTGTTAATTCCCTTGCCTGCGATTGCATTCCTCAACCTGAAATGTCTCTCGAATTCCACAGAACAAGAACCGTTTTTGTAGGACGAGTTACCAATATCAAACCTGATTCTGATTCGAAAGGAGCTTTATTAGTGGTAACGTTTGAAGTATCCGACAACCTAAAATCCTCAAAAAAATCTACAATTAAAATCAAAACAAGTGCTTCAGGTAAATCCTGTGGATACGAGTTTCGTTTAGGACAACGATATCTGGTATACGCAAACATGGCTCGACCAGGGCTAATGACAAGTGTTTGTTCTAGAACAACTCCTTTGAGTAAAGCTAAGAATGATTTATTATTTATTTGTAAAACAACTAAAACTAAAATGAATCCTGAATGGGAAAAGCATTTTAGAGATTAATCCTTTGTGAGTTATTTTGTCTAAAGATCTCGTTTCTTTCTGACGATTTTGTTATCAGTTCGTTAAATATGCCTTAGTAATAACTCTTTGGCACACTCCTTGACTTGTTATTGGTAAATCCATTAAAAGTTGAATTATGAAGAGAACAATTACATTATCATTAGCATTGATTGGCGTTCTTTTCTTTACGTCATGTAAAAGGGAGGAATCTATCAGTATTGATCAAAATCGAATTTATTCAGAATATATTTATTCCTATAATGCCAGCCTGAACAAATCGACAGTTACCGCTCGCTTCAGAGTAGATCATAACAATGGCAAAAAGATAGAATTATCTTACCCATCGCGTGTAAGTTTTAACGGATCTGCATTAGCTTGGAGAAATGTACTTGGTGCATACGAAGCTTCGCAATTTGGAAACTCTGTAGGAAGTGGATTTGAATATTACGATATCGATGGAAATGTATTTAGCAATTCTATTCAAATAATACCTTCATCAGAAATACCGTTTGGATTAACGAATATTAGTCAAAGTGGAAATTTCTTTTTACCCTGGACTGGTGAGCCTTTGCAAATGGGAGAAGAAATTAAAGTAACAATTAGTGGAGGTGATCAAACAACTTCGCGATCTTGGACTCTTACAAATATAGGAGCATCTCATTTTATTTTAGATGAAAACCGATTAAGAGATTTAGTTCCTGGGGCGGCGCAAATACGAATTGAACGCACACGTTCGACGAGTTTAGAGCAATCTAACCTTGCAGGAGGAAGAATCACTTCGAAATACTTAAGCAGAAAGATCAATATTCAAATTACAGCATAGAAAACCAATAATTAACATTACAACGCCTCAAGGAAATTTCTTGAGGCGTTTTTTTGTCAAAAAAGTAGAGCGATTGAACAAAATATTCATTTACTTGTACAGTATTCTAAATAACCTCCTATGCAGAAAAAGTATCTTTTATTAAGCAGTTTTATTTTACTCCTAAGTTCTTTATTATTTGGAACATATTCCTTTACATCGAATGATAAAAAAACTGTTTCGATCAAAACACATTTCAATTCGTCTCTCTTTCAATTTCCTTCAATAAATGATAGCATCAAGTCTTTTCCTGCCGTCATGATTAAAGACGAAAAAGGTGTGTCATCTCCTATTAAAATGGAGGCTTTAAATGTTAATGTTAAAGTAGTTGGTAACATTTCTACAACCACATTAGAAATGCTTTTTTACAATGATTCAAGCCGTGTTTTAGAAGGTGAGCTCTACTTTCCATTAAATGAAGGACAAAGTGTTTCACGATTTGCACTCGATATTAATGGAAAACTACGAGAAGGAGTAATTGTAGAAAAGAACAAGGGTCAAAAAGTTTTTGAATCTGTAATACGTCAAAAGGTAGATCCAGGGTTATTGGAGTGGACCGTAGGAAATAATTTTAAAGCACGAATATATCCGATCCCTGCCAAAGGGCATAAACGAATGGTTGTAGCCTATGAAGAAGAACTACAAGCCTCTCAGAATGCTTTTATTTATCAGCTTCCACTTAATTTCAAACAACGAGTTAAAAAATTCGATCTTAAAGTAGAAGTTGTAAATCAAGAAATAAAGCCAGCCCTAGAAAATCATGAATTAGCAAATTTGAAATTCAAAAAGTGGAATGAGAATTATGTAGCTGAAATATCTAAGGAAAACTACCTCCCTCAAGGAAATTTAGGAGTGGCGCTTCCTATTCCTAAAAATCGGAAACAGATCTATACAGAAAAGATACCAGGAACTAATAACAGTTATTATTACTATGCAATTGTACCTGTTGTAGGCGGTAATCCAATAGTAGAAAACCTAAATACCATTTCATTAGTGTGGGACGCCTCAAGCTCTTCTGTAAATAGAAATATTCAACGAGAGTTTGCCTTACTAGAACAGTTTTTTAATACAAACTCTTCTGTTAAAGTTCAACTCTACACTTTGAGAAATGATCTCAAAAAAGAAAAAACGTATACCGTTAATGGTGGCAATTGGCCCGAATTAAAAACAGTACTTTCCTCCATCACTTATGACGGTGCTTCAGCCTATCGAGCGATAGACTACTCACAATTCAAGTCAGAAGCAGTTCTTGTCTTTGGTGATGGTATTTCTAATTTTGGAAGACCAATTGACTTTAAAGCAAATTGCCCAATTTATACAATAACTTCTTCTCTTTCTTCTAATCATTCCTACTTAAAATCGTTAAGTTCAAATACTGGGGGTGCATCTATCAACCTTACCACTCAAACACTTGAAGAGAGTCTTTCACTTTTGACAACATCAAAATTTCACTATTTCGGCAATGCAATGACTAAATCTTACCCGTCAATTCCAACTGCCGTGTACGACAAAATTTCCGTTGTAGGAATTATCTCGGGAAAAACCAACGTTTCTTTTGATTTTGGATACGACCAAGTTTCTAACTCAATCAAATATGAAATAGATCCAGAAAAACATATCTCTGAAACTGGATTAATTCGTCGAATTTGGGCCCAAAAGAAACTCGCTGAACTTGATATTAACTTCGAACAGAATAAAAATGAAATTACGCGTTTAGGTAAACAATTCGGAATCGTTACCCGAACAACGTCATTGATTGTTCTTGATAGAATCGAAGATTATGTGGAACATGAGATAACGCCGCCAAAAGAACTTGTTAAAAAATACGAAACACTTTTAGCAGCTAAAAAGTCAAAACAAGTGATCAAAGACCAAAACCATTTAACCAAAGTTAAAAGTGATTTTAACGCTTATGTAACTTGGTGGAAGACAGATTTTGATATTGATAAAATTCTATTGGAAGACAAGAAAAGAGTTCTATTAAGTGATTCAATTAGAACATTGAACGGTCGCAATTCTATCCATAACCTAAACCTAGAACCTGTCATGGAAGATGTGGAAGATGCTCAAAGTGCTTTAGCTATAGAAAGTGAGGCAGATGAATCTATGAGTGCAAATCGGCTCGAGCCCGTAGAAGAAAATATAAAACAACTTAAAGCTTCGCGACACAATAGAAATAAAGGAAAAATTGAACTCGAAAAATGGGAGCCTAATGCAGCTTATATCAAACCTTTGAAACTTGCTACGAAAGATAAACTATATTCTGAATACTTAAAGCTCAAAGAAACATATGTAAACTCTCCATCTTACTATTTAGATGTTGCTGATTTATTAATTGAACAAAACAACAAGGATCTTGCCTTACGTGTTCTTTCTAATATTGCTGAATTAGAACTTGAAAATCATGAACTTTTACGTGTTCTAGCACATCGATTGGAACAATTAGACTACCTCGATCTCGCAATTTCAAACTACAAAGATGTACTGAAATTACGTGCTGAAGAACCACAATCATATCGCGATTTGGCTCTATGCCTTGATAGAAATGGTGAGCATCAAGAAGCTATTGAATTGCTAAACAATGTTGTGAATGGAGCATGGGATACACGATTTCCAGGTATCCAAACAATTGCATTAACAGAGATAAATCGAATAATTTCGCAACATAAAAATCAAGTAAATACTGCTTTTATATCTGATGAATTCATTCAAGCAACACCGGTTGACGTTCGTGTGATAATCAATTGGGATTCTGACAATTGCGACATGGACTTATGGGTTACGGACCCAAGAAAAGAAAAGTGTTTTTATAGTAATCGCAATACAGAAATTGGTGGGCGTATATCCAATGATTTCACAGGGGGATATGGTCCTGAAATTTTCGACATCAAGAAGGCAATGAAAGGAAATTATAAAGTACAGATTAATTACTATGGAACCCGTTCACAAAAAACAAATATGCCTACAACCATTCAAGTTCAATTGATTACAAACTATGGGAAGTCCAATGAATCAGTGAAAGAGGTTACAAGACGACTTTCGAATGCAAAAGAGGTTATTGATATTGGAAATTTAATTTTTGAATAGTCAATTTTCTTTCCAAAAGGTCTTTGTCTTTTTCTTATAGCGAATAACGAGCGAGTCACGCCCAATCCCCTTTACAAGGATTCCGTCATAAACACTTTCTCCTAAGCGCATTC
>JAKVAS010000157.1 GCA_022448165.1 Crocinitomicaceae bacterium
AATTCTTTTACTACATGAGAACCTATAAATCCTGCACCTCCGGTAACGAGTGATGTTCGTTTCATATAACAAACCTACATAAAGAATTACGTACAAAATCATAGAAACAAATTATTTTCAGCTAAATCGATTTGACACAAAATAATTCGACTGATCACAATGTATTATTAATTAATACAGTTATTAGCGTCATATTTCATTCAATATCCTTATTTTCATAGCATACACCTACTAGAATGACACATATCGAAATTGACAATTTAGCTGAACAAGCCTGGAATTTGCGTCTCAGTAAAATCCAAATTGCTTATCAATCTGGACTCTCTCTGATCGAAATTTCTGAATCAATGAATTACCTTAAAGGCATAGCCGACTCGTGTAAAACCCTTGGTTACTGCTACTGGAGATTTTCAGACTACTCACTTTCTTTAGCTCATTCATTACGTGCCATCGATATATATCGGCAATTGGGAGACAAAAGCGGAGAGGCAGATACCTTGAATAATATTGGGGCTGTATACATGTTTCAAAATGATCATGAAAAACGTCTTGAAGTAAATATACGGTGTAAACAAATCAGGTCAGAAATTGGTGATTTAGAAGGAGCTACTTCTTCAGAAGGTAATATTGGGGAAACCTATCTCGAGATGGGGAATCTCCCCAAAGCGGAAGCTTGCTTTCGCTCTGTTTTAGACGATCCAAACGCTTCCCCTCAAGGCTTATCGTGGGCGTATCATAATTTAGGGCGTGTATTTCAAACAAAAGAAAAATGGACACGGGCTCTTGACTTTTACACCTTAGGTCTTGAATTAAGTGAATCCGTTGATTACAGAGTCCTTATTACGGATTCATACCTAGCCATCGTTGAATTGTTTATTATTCAAAAGAAGTACGATGAAGCATTAAAAAATGCAGAAAAGGCCCTATCAGTTTCAAGAAAAATAGGGGCAAAAGAAGGAGAAAAAAAGTCACTGTATTTTTTATCAAAAATATATGAATACAAAGGTTTTTTTGAACAGTCTCTCAAATACCATAAAACCTATCATAGCTTAGAGCTAGAAATAAGTCGAGATACGGAAATCGAACGATTAAAAACAACACAACTTCGAGTTGCTTTTGAGAAAATTGAAGATCAAAAAAATGAACTTATTGCTTCCATTAAATATGCAAAGAAAATTCAAAAAGCCGTTCTCAACAGAAACCAAGAGAACACTCTTTTGGATGATTACTTCGTGATTTTTGAACCTAAAGATATAGTCAGTGGTGATTTCTATTGGTATTATGAAAAGAATGATCACTTTTATTTAGGAGTTGCTGACTGCACCGGTCATGGTGTTCCAGGAGCTTTTCTCACACTTTTAGGTACAACCTTTATGAATGAAATAATTTCAGGTGATGAATACATATCCCCCTCAGATCTTCTAGATGAGTTAAGAACGAGATTTATCCAAGCCTTGAACAAGGTAGAGAATAACGAAACACGAGATGGGATGGATATAAGCTTAATTCGTATAAATAAAACCAATTTAACTGCCCAATGGGCTGGTGCCAACAATCCTATTTGGATTGCCAGAGGAAAAGAGGATCCTTTTATCACTAGTTCCCGCCATAACATTTTAGAAGAAAATGAATTTCATTTAATGGAAATTAAAGGAGATAAACAACCAATTGGTCTTTCTGAAAGACTATTTCCCTTTAAGAACAATCGTGTTCAACTAAAAGAAGGGGATACTATCTACCTATTTTCCGATGGTATTGTAGATCAATTCGGAGGCCCTAAAGGTAAGAAGTATAAATCTACCCCCTTTAAAAAGCGTCTCTTATCCCTTCAAAATGAACCTATAAAAGAACAAGGAGAGATTATTGAGAAAGATTTTTTAGATTGGAAGGGAAGTCAATTTCAAGTAGATGATGTATGTGTGCTAGGCTTTAGAATTTGAATGTTTAGCTTAACATTCCTCCATCTTAGGTGCCGTGAAAATCTCTGCTAACATGCATCGAACACTCCCACCTCCTATCCTTTCAATTGTTGGGATCTTCACTGCTAAAATATGATCATTCAAAAAGGTTAAGCGCGCCAATTGATCTTTACTCAAACCGGCATACGCCTTTTCCGACATTACCAATATAGATTCATCATTTTCATTTATGAGCTGCAACATATTTCCCGCAAACTCTTCATAAATCTGGTGATTTGACAATTCAATAACCTCCTTACCTAAATCACCCACACTCTTTCGAACAAATTCACGTTGATCTTCAGCAATGGTATCAAACCCAATTAAGACAAATTGATCAGCAATACACATCATTACATTGGTATGATAAATCTCCTCTTGATCTTTTCCAATTGCCTTAAAACAAACTTTTTGATACTTCATCCGTCTGCAAAACTCTTCCAAAACCTTTTCATCTGTTCTAGGCGAAATTGCTGCAAATGCAACTTTTTTATCTCTATCTAAAACAAGACTTCCAGTTCCTTCTAAATATGCAAGTTCTTCAGATTCAAAATAAGTCAAATCTACTTTTTGATACGAATTTTTAATCATCAAGTCTTCTATCAAATCATCTCTTCGTTCCTTCCTTCGATTCTTTACGGCCATTGGGTATAGCACAAGATTGCCATCCGAATGGGTCGAGAACCAATTGTTCGGAAAAATAGAATCGGGCGTCCTTGAGTTTGGGAAATCACCTGCCACAAGCACCGTTACCCCCAAATTTTCTAGATCACGGACAAAAGCATCAAACTCTTGTTTAGCAAGTTCGTTAATTGACTCCTCATCCTTCTGCGGCCTATTTTGAAATGAATTTGTCTTAAATGCTTCTTCATTAAAACCAAAGCAAGTTGGAGAAATCATTAAAACCACAGAAGTATTTTGAACCTGCTTCATTTGTGGTTACATATTTCTTCTGTACTGTCCCCCAACTTCAAACAAAGCACTGGTTATTTGTCCAAGAGAAGCATACTTACTTGTCTCCATCAATTGTTCAAAAATGTTCTTATTTTCAATTGCTGCCTTCTGAATTAAGCTAAGCCCTTCTTTTGTCTTATCAGCATTCGCGTTTTGTAAAGCCGTTAACATTTCAATTTGATACGTTTTCTCTTCTTCAGTCGCTCGAATTACTTCTTGCGGTACAATTGTAGGCGAACCTTTAGAACTAAGGAAAGTATTTACTCCAATTATTGGAAATTCTCCAGTATGCTTTAACGTTTCATAATATAATGACTCTTCTTGAATTTTTGATCTTTGGTACATTGTTTCCATTGCTCCAAGAACACCTCCACGTTCAGTAATTCGATCAAATTCAGATAATACTGCTTCCTCAACCAAATCCGTTAGCTCCTCAATAATGAAAGAACCTTGCAACGGATTTTCATTTTTAGCCAATCCTAGCTCTCGGTTAATAATTAATTGAATTGCCATTGCACGTCTTACCGATTCTTCAGTTGGAGTAGTAATCGCCTCATCGTATGCATTTGTATGTAGCGAATTACAGTTGTCATAGATGGCATACAATGCTTGTAGCGTTGTACGAATATCATTAAAATCAATCTCTTGCGCATGGAGCGATCTTCCCGAAGTCTGGATGTGATACTTCAACATCTGAGCACGCTTATTTGCTCCATATTTTTTCGCCAATGCTTTTGACCAAATTCTTCTAGCCACACGACCTATAACCGCATACTCAGGATCTATTCCATTTGAGAAAAAGAAAGATAAGTTTGGTCCAAAATCATTGATATCCATCCCACGACTCAAGTAATATTCAACATAGGTAAACCCATTAGCCAGTGTAAACCCTAATTGAGTAATTGGATTTGCTCCTGCCTCTGCAATATGATATCCAGAGATAGAAACAGAATAAAAATTTCGAACACCATTATTAATGAAGTACTCTTGAACATCTCCCATTAACCTAAGAGCAAATTCTGTAGAAAAAATACATGTATTTTGCGCTTGATCTTCTTTTAAAATATCCGCCTGTACCGTTCCTCTAACCTGCGTCAATGTTTTCGCTTTTATTTCAGCGTATACATCTTCTGGTAACACCAAATCGCCTGTTACGCCAAGAAGCATAAGACCTAAACCGTCATTACCTTCTGGCAAATCTCCTTGATACGTTGGACGGTCACATCCTTTATTTTTATAGATTGAAATAATCTTATCTTCTACCTCCTTCTCTAATCCATTCTCTTTGATATACTTTTCACAGTTTTGATCAATCGCTGCGTTCATAAAGAACCCCAGCAACATAGGAGCAGGTCCGTTAATTGTCATTGAAACAGACGTTTTTGGATCGGACAAATCAAATCCAGAATACAATTTCTTTGCATCATCTAAACAGCAAATAGAAACTCCCGCATTACCAATCTTCCCATAAATATCAGGTCGGATATGTGGATCATTTCCATATAAAGTAACAGAATCAAAAGCTGTAGAAAGTCTTTTAGCCGGCATTCCCAAACTTACATAGTGGAAACGTTTATTCGTTCTTTCTGGCCCACCTTCTCCAGCAAACATGCGTGTTGGATCTTCTCCTTCGCGTTTAAATGGAAACAATCCTGAAGTAAATGGAAATTCACCGGGTACATTTTCTTGTAAAGACCATTTCAAAATATCCCCCCATCCCGAATACTTTGGTGTCGCCACCTTCGGTATTTTTGAATGAGACAATGATTCCGTATGTGTTTCTATTGATAATTCTCTATCTCTTACCTTAAACTTAAAAACTGGCTCTTGGTAAAGTTTACGCTTCGCTTCCCAGTTTTCAATGATCGCTAAATTTTTAGGATCAAAATTCAATTTCTCTAATTCATACGCTTCTTGCAATCCTTTTATTAATCGATCTTTATCTTCTAATTCAGAAGCTTTCATTGATTCGATCGATTTATGCAATCCATACAATTTGTTTGCAACTTCCGCTTGTTCATTTACCCATTTATCATAAGTGCGATTATTCTCAGAAATTTCAGATAAATAACGAGTTCTCTCTGGTGGAATCACAAATATCTTCTCAGACATCTCTTGAGTAATTTCAAATGTAGACTCTAACTTTGCTCCCGTTTTTTCTACCAACAGATCCATGATCACTTTGTAAAGTGTATTCATTCCAGGATCATTGAATTGAGAAGCAATGGTTCCATGAACTGGCATTGAATCAACAGAATCCTCCCACAAATTATGGTTACGCTGATATTGCTTTCGTACGTCACGAAGTGCATCTAAAGCACCACGTTTGTCGAACTTGTTCAAAGCAATCACATCAGCAAAATCCAACATATCAATCTTTTCCAATTGTGTTGCTGCCCCATACTCGGGAGTCATTACATATAATGACATATCAGAATGATCCAGAATCTCTGTGTCTGACTGACCAATCCCTGATGTTTCTAAAATGATTAAATCATATTCAGCCGCCTTTAAAATATTTAAGGCTTCTGCAACATGTTTAGACAATGCAAGATTAGATTGTCGAGTTGCTAATGAACGCATATAAACTCGATCATTCTTAATAGAGTTCATTCTAATTCTATCCCCTAATAAGGCGCCTCCAGTTTTCCTTTTTGAAGGATCAACAGAAACTACAGCCATTGTCTTCTCTGGAAAATCAATCAAGAAACGGCGAACTAATTCATCCACAAGTGACGATTTACCCGCACCACCTGTTCCCGTAATTCCTAAAACAGGAACAGAAACAGTTTTGGCCATATCATGCACTTTCTCTAATACCTCCTTTGATGTATCCGGGAAGTTTTCTGCTGCGGAAATCACTCGAGCAATACTTGGAGCACTCTTTTCTTTTAAAAAATTAACTTCACCATTCATATTCCCTCCCACAGAGAAATCACAACGTTGAACCAAATCATTGATCATTCCTTGCAAACCAAGTTCACGACCATCATCGGGATGATAGATACGCTCAATTCCGTACTTCTGAAGTTCTTTAATCTCTGAAGGAAGAATAGTTCCTCCGCCTCCACCAAACAATTTTATCTGTGGAGCACCTTTTTCCTTTAACAAGTCATACATGTACTTGAAGTATTCCATATGCCCCCCTTGGTAGGAAGTCATGGCAATGGCATTTGCATCTTCTTGAATGGCGCAGTCTACAACCTCTTCAACACTTCGATCGTGGCCGAGGTGAATTACTTCAACCCCAGTGGATTGGATAATGCGTC
>JAKVAS010000158.1 GCA_022448165.1 Crocinitomicaceae bacterium
ATCCTTTCCATAATCATCAAGATTAAAATACGACGACCAGTCAACCGTATCACATTTCATAGGAATGCAAATATCGGTATGAACTCCATTATTTCTGACATAAATGTCAATACTTCCATTCTGATCATAAGAACCATTTGAAATAGAAAGTCCCCAAAGAACCAAATTGAGGTAAAAACATATAAATAGAAAAAAAAACTCTATAAAAAGAATAATTGTTTTTCCAGCATGAAAGAAGTTCTTTTTTAAATCCATTTATTTCGTGTTAGAAACAAGGTATGCATTTTTTAGATAAACTTGGTGAATGCATTAAAATTCACAAATAGAAACAAAAGAAGGGAGCAAAGCTCCCTTCTTTTTCGTTAAATTAAGTAAATGTGGTTAGATTGGTTATATTCAAATATAAATAGTTTTAATGATCTTTTTTATTCGGAATATACGAGAATTACTATGCGGAATCCCGCAATTTTAAATAAAAAAGAAGGTCATGATTAATACATTTCTCAATTTAAATTCTATTTCGGAAGTTACTTTTACTTTCCTTACTTTTTAATTTATCATAATAATCAGTACTTGTTTAAACATATAAAGTTTGATTTTGAGACTTTACATTATCTTAGTAAAATGCAACGAATATTTGCCTTTATCTTTATCCTAGGAACATCACCTTTTCTATTAATCACGTTATTAACTATTTGGATTATTGAAGGTGAAACTCCAGTATTTATGCAAGAAAGAGTTGGAAAGGACAAAACAATGTTTTTAGTCTATAAAGTGCGGTCCATGAAAAGTGGAAAAATCACATTCTTAGGACGAATTATTCGAAAAACGGGTATTGATGAAATCCCTCAATTATTCAATATTCTAAAAGGCGAAATGAACTTTGTAGGCCCTCGTCCTTTAACTCAAAGTGATATTGTACGTTTAGGGTGGAATACTAAACATTACGAAAAAAGATGGAGTATTAATCCCGGGATTACAGGACTTGCTCAACTCTCACCTGTTTGCGATGCAAAAATCTCTTGGGAGAATGACCAATTATACATCGCGAAACGTTCTATTTGGTTAGACCTTAAAATCATTTGGAAATCAATGCTGGTACCAGTTATAGGAAAACAACGAACAAAACAACTCATTCATAAAGAACCAAATGAACATACTCGTTAATGGAATCGGAAATATCGGAACAACGCTCGTTTCACTCTTAAATAAATACAAGGAAATACTTGAAATTGATACTGTTTATGCTTTAAAAAACAGTCCAATGCCATGGCACCAAGATGACTTGGATTATTTAGAAAATCAAGGAATTAAAGTTTGTACAAGATATTCCAATGATGGATATCTTCTAATTGATGATATCATTGACTCTGTTGGTTATATTTTCGATTGCACAAACAATGGTGGAGGAATGAAAAATAAAGAATGGTATGTGGACCTTCCTAATCTCATTGGGGCATCCGCTCAAGGAAGTGAAAAGAAATTTGGAAAGTCTTTTATGTCTGGAGTAAATAACGATTTCATAAAGGGCAAAAAATTTACGCACATCGTTAGTTGCAACACACATGCCATTGCTTGCTTAATGTCAACAATTTCAGGAAATAATATTCAATCAATTACGGAAGCTGACTTTGTAATTGTTCGTAGATCTGAAGACATTGGAAATCACCAGCGATTAGTTACAGCAAATGTCGTTGCTAGGCATCTGGATGACAGCTTAGGAACTCACCATTCGATTGATGTATCCCATCTTTACGAAACAATTGGTATTCGTTTAAATGTTACTTCTTCGGATGTTACTACACCAAGTCAGTTAATGCATTCCGTTCGTTTCAATTTAAAATTGGATGATAAAATAACCACAGAACTAATTAATAATCGGTTAAAACAAAATCCATTCATTTCGGTTACTCAAAAATTTGATTCAAATGTCATTTTTGAGCGGGGAAGAAGAATAGGTTTTCAAGGAAGAATCTTCTCACAAGCAATTGTTGTAGACAATAATTTAATCATTGATAGAAAAAGTATTAAAGGGTGGGCGTTCATTCCTCAGGAAGGAAATACACTTTTATCCACGATTCATGCTTTCCTCCTTCAAATCGATTCCTCTAAAACAGAAAAGGCCATGCAACTAATTATGCATGACCTTTTAAATCCTCAATGGTAATACTACTTATAGTAGCATAGTTATTGGATTTTCTAAATATTGTTTAAACGTATTCAAAAACGCTGATCCACTAGCTCCATCAACCACTCTGTGATCACATGACAAAGTAACTTTCATTACGTTTCCAGGAACAACCTGTCCATTTTTTACAACTGGAACAGCTTTGATTCCTCCAATTGCAAGGATACAACTATCTGGTGGATTTACAATTGCAGTAAACTCTTCTACACCAAACATTCCTAAGTTCGAGATCGTGAAGGTATTTCCTTCCCAATCCGCGGGTTGTAATTTCTTTGACTTTGCTTTCTCAGCTAAATCACGAACTTCCGCTCCTATTTCAGCCATTCCTTTACCATCCGCAAAACGTACAACAGGAACTAACAAGCCTTCATCAACAGCAACGGCAACACCAATATGTACATGTGCATTTCTTCGAATAGTATCCCCTAACCAAGAACTATTTACTGTTGGATGTTCAGTTAACGCAAGCGCAGTAGCCTTAATCACCATATCATTGAAAGAGATTTTAACTCCTCCCAAAGCATTGATCGACTTACGCGCAGCAATTGCATCATCCATATCAATGTCCATGGTAATATAAAAATGTGGTGCTGAGAATTTACTTTCAGCAAGACGTTTTGCAATGGTCTTACGCATTTGCGAAACTGGCTCATCTGTAAATGATTCTACACCAACATGTGCCGGGCGCCCAGGATTACCACCAGGGATATAAGGTTGATAATGATCAATATCCTTTTTTACAACACGACCTCCCTCTCCAGTTCCAATCACATTTGCTAAATCTATTCCTTTTTCATTTGCCATCTTCTTAGCAAGTGGCGAGGCAAAGATTCGTCCATTTGATTCAGCAATTACCGGAGTAGCTTTTGGTGTTGGCTCTGGCACCTTAGTTGACACAATCGGAGCAGCTTTTACTGGCTCTGGAGATGGCGCTTTTGCCTCTTCTTTCTTTTTATCTTGTGGAGCATTCTTTTCTGCCTCTGCAATAAGCTTTTTCACATCATCTCCCTTTTCACCAATAATGGCCAAAAGTGAGTTTACTGGAGCAGTACTTCCTTTCTCTACTCCAATATGTAATAAAACACCATCATAGAATGATTCAAACTCCATTGTAGCTTTATCCGTTTCAATCTCGGCAAGTAATTCACCCGACTCAACCTCATCGCCAACTTTTTTATTCCATTCAGCAACCACACCTTCTGTCATGGTATCGCTCAATTTCGGCATGTAAATAATTTCCGCCATGTGTTCTTCTAGTTCTTCGTTTAATATTCTATGATGTAAGGATAGTTATCATCTTTATAGACATCCTCATACAATTCTTTTCCTTCTGGATAAGGTGAGTTTTCCGCAAATTCAACAGATTCCTTTACCTCATTCTTAACCCAAGCTTCGATTTCTGCAATTCCTTCTAATGTCAACCATTTGTTATCCAAAATAACCTTTTTACAGTGTTCTATTGGATCTTGCTCCATCCATTCAGCCACCTCTTGTTTTGTTCTGTATTTCTGAGGATCAGACATTGAATGTCCCTTATACCGATACGTTCTAATATCCAGTAATGTTGGGCCATCACCTCGACGTCCTCTTTCAGCTGCTTCTTCGATTGCTTCATGTACTGCCTCTGGAGACATTCCATTTACCGATTTTGAAGGCATTTCGTAGGATGCTCCAATTTTAGAAAGATCAGCAACATTAGTAGTTCTTTCTACTGATGTCCCCATCGCATAGTTATTGTTTTCAATAATAAAAATTACTGGAAGTTTCCATTTCATTGCCATATTGAAAGTTTCATGAAGTGCTCCCTGTCTCACAGCACCATCTCCCATTGAAACACAAACAATATTACCTGTTTCATTGTATTGCTCTGCAAATCCAACTCCTGCTCCCATTGCAATTTGCGCACCAACAATTCCATGGCCTCCCATAAAACCTACCTCTTTATCAAAAAAGTGCATAGATCCTCCTTTTCCTTTTGAACAACCAGTGGTTCGACCATATAGCTCAGCCATTAAAACACGTGGGTCAGTTCCTAAAGCAATCGGATGACCATGATCACGATACGCAGTCATGTGTTTATCGCCTTTTCTACAAGCACTTGCAGTTCCTGCAACAATCGCTTCCTGTCCAATATATAAATGACAAAAACCTCCAAATTTCTGTTGGATATAGAGTTGTCCTGCCTTATCTTCAAACTTCCTAATCAAAAGCATGTCTTTATACCATTTGATATAAGTTTCTTTTGAAAACTTCGCCGATGATGCCGACTTCGACTTTCGGGTAGTTTTTGTGGGTTTATTTTCCGCCTTCACTGCCATTATCTTTCATTTAAATAATCGAAAAGCAAATATAGAAAATTCTTCATAGGACAAGTAGCATAATTCTAAAAGAAAAATACGGTTTTTATTGGATTGCAAATAACTTACTATTCCTTACTTTATTGGCCGTTTCATGAAGACTTCTAAGCGATCTAAAGGAACCGTAACTTCAAATACACCAGCTGCATAAGGTGCAATCTCATAATGATTGTAAAAAAAAGTAACAGAATCGTCTGAAAATGTGAAATTATTATTCACCTCAAACTCTTCATGATGAAACCAAAAGCCTGCATCTTTTAAACTTTCCTTTTCTCCTATTTCTGCAACCTTTCTAAAATATGGCTCTACAACCTTATTTATTGAATTGATATCTGAAAAATAATCCGTGAGTTGCAAGACAACACCTGTTTTTCGATCAATAGGAATTGTTGCGTTATATGAATTACCATGCGCACCTCCTTCATAGACCCACTGAGAAATAGAAAGCTGAACAAACTCAGTAAAAGAATCATCTATTTCAATAATCATATCTGCCTCCCATAAACCAAATTCATCTTCGCAATTTGATCTATACAAAGCAGAAAATGAATCGAGATAATTTTGAAAAAAAGCAGTCGAAAGATCGGTAATTAAACTATCTGGTTCAGAAACTGATAACGCCTGAACAAATTCAGAAATAACGTAATTCACAGTATCCTTAAAAAGACTATCCGAAACTGGATAGTACATATAATCAATTGAAACAATATTTGTATCCGTTTCTTTTTCATGACAAAAAACCTTCGATTCTACCCTACCAGAACTAATTGACCTATAAGGCTGGTAATCCCAAGAATTGACAGTATTTATACATGATCGAGACCCACAACCACTTAATGAAAATAAAAGCACTAAAAAAAGAAATGAAATACGGGTTATTGCCATCTATTATTTATTTACAAATCTATCATTTTGTTTGGACTATATTTACCTTATCTCCATACTATAAGATATGTCACGAATCTTTATTCCACTGTTCCCAATCATACTTTACAGATTTTTTGATAATCTTAATCACTCGTACTACTCCAATATATCGCATTCCATTTCTGGCTATTTCTTGGCCTTCAATATTCTCTGAAACTTTATTAATTTAAGAGATCCTGTATCCACATCAAAAGATATAATTTCTCCATCTACAGTAATAATGATTGCTTTATTGTTTGCTGTTTTCTAATATGAAACCTAAACAAAGAATAAGTCCCATGATTATTTATACTTTTCCCAATTCTCTCTTGCCCTATTAAAAAAGGTGAAAGTTCGAGAACTATCAGCATCAATATACACTTTAAAATTATTTCCGTCCGACTTATAAACCTTAAGGTAAGATGCATACGAAATCTCTTCAATATCATTGAATCTATCTCATAATAAAAGGCAAAATCGACATCTTTAACATCATCTTTAATCCAATAATGAGATAAACGTTTATTAGTAATCAAATTTCCTGACTCTTTAGATCCGTTAAAACCGCTATTTGATTCAAACATTTGAATTTCCTCGTCAACATCGAGTAAATCAAGATTAGTAATAAACTCTATTTCTTCGGAACTAAGATTACTTTCATTTTTATCAAGAAAACGACAAG
>JAKVAS010000159.1 GCA_022448165.1 Crocinitomicaceae bacterium
CAGGTAGAGAGCGTTCTAGGCAAGATTTTGAAAGAATAAAGGGGGTTCGAATTTGGAAAACTAAATCGATTGCTTTTCCTAGTTTTGATGAAAAGGGGAAAGGTGTTGGAGAAGGCGTGTTGATGGATGACTTAATTATGACGCCTGCATTAGGTGAAAAGGGAATGACATCTGACCTTCATGCAAATCATTTAGGGAATAATATTGTTGGTGCAGGAGCGGAAGCACTTCTTATTTTAGGAATTGGACAACCATGTCCTAATCAGTGTCCTGGTGGCCCAAGGTTCTTCTTTCAGTATTCATGAGAATCTCTCTAAATTTATAAATATGGGTGTTGTTTAGAACACCTATATTTATTGTCAAAAAAGAATTTGACATTACATCAGTTTTCAACTCTGTTTTATATGTTTTCTGAATACCTTTATTTAGGAACATGGTTATTGGGTGGGCTTTTATTAAAGGATAAGAAGGAGTATCGATTTTTATTAACTTTCTTGCTGTTGCAAGGAGGTCTCAGAGTTTTTGCAATAGGTCTTTCTTATCTAGGAAATAACTTGTTCATATATCAATTGATTGGATTAGTAGAGCTTATTGGAGCTTTTTTTATTTATAGGAATAGAGTTTCGGATAAGTGGAAGAATATTATTTTTTTAACCACGATATTTTACTTGGTAAGCTCTGTTTTTATTGTTTCGATTTGGAGTTTAAATAGTATTGGGTTAGCAATGGTTCAATTAGCAATTATTGGATTAGGGATAAATTACTTATGGAATTTGTATCGGTCTAAATCACTGAAATTATTGAATAAAGTTCCGTTTTTTTGGATTAATACAGCTTTTATATTGTATGCTTCTGGATCGTTCTTTTTTCATTTGATGAGTGCTAAAGTTAATATGGAAACAAATGATAGTTTGTTTAATAACGCATGGATACTTGAAGCTGGTTTTGGAATTTTAAGACTTTTAATAATCTGCTACACATTTATATTTATTATACGTGAGAAATGACTTAATAATATTGTTAATTGGAACATCTGTAATGTTCTTGGTAGTGTCAACATTAGTTTTTTTTGCGTATAAGTACCAGCGTAAATTAATAAAAGAGCGTGCTGAAACCCAAGAAATCCAAGAACTACTGAAATCTGAAGAACTTAAATCTGCCTACGCATTACTCGAAGGACAAGACAAAGAAAGAGAAAGAATTGCACAAGATCTTCACGATCGGATGGGAGGACAATTATCTACCATCAATATGTATTTAGATCTACTGGAAAAGGAACAACTCAATCCGAAACAACAAGAATTGGTATTAAATGTCAAAAAAGCGACGGATAGTACTATTGAAGAAGTACGAAACACAGCGCATGATTTAAGTAATTCAACATTGAACTACTACGGCCTATCAAAAGCGATAGAACATTTGTGCGGAGTATTGAGAGACTCAAAGAAAATAGCCGTGCAATTTCACAGCTCTGTCCAGCAAGATATCCCATCATTAATTGCTCGAGACATCTATAGCGTTATTCAAGAGTTAGTCACGAATACAATTAGGCATGCAGAAGCAAAAGAGATTCGAATCGAATTGACGAGTATTGAAGATGAAGTAAACTTTATTTATGAGGATAATGGAAAAGGCTTCGATCCAAATACTGTGAAAAGCGGAATCGGAACGAAAAACATTGAACTGAGAGTTCAGAAACACAATGGAAATGTTGTGATTGAATCCAATGAACGAATCGGTACATCTTATATAATTGAAATCCCGTTGAATTATGAGCGTTAAAACAAGAGTACTAATTGCAGATGATCACACAATTGTGGCCTCAGGGGTTAAAGCTATTTTGGATTCTTCTAATGACTTTAATACCCTTGGAGTAGTTTCTGATGGGGTAGAAGCATTAGAGTTTATAGAAAAAAACAAAGTAGACATTGTGCTAATGGACATTAATATGCCTAATATGAACGGGATTGAATGCACGAAGAAACTAAAAGAAAAGTGGCCAGATATCAAGATTATAATACTTACTATGTATAACCGAAAACAGTTCATAAGAGAATTATTTGAAGTTGGAGCCGATGGTTGTGTGTTAAAGAATAACTCAGGAACCGAACTGATTTTAGCTATTGAGCGAGTTCAATCAGGAAAAACATATTTTGATCAGCTGAATGATTTTGTCGACGCACCAAAAAGAATGAAAGAATTCAAGTTGGGAGAAAGAGAAATTGAGATTATTGAATTGATTACTGAAGGTGAAACAAGCAAGGAAATTGCCGCACGATTGTATATTTCAGAGCATACGGTAAAAACACATCGAAAGAACATATTTCGAAAAGTTGGAGTAAACGATGCAGACGCACTCGTGAATTGGGCAATGAATCAGAAATTAATTTAACTGTTTCTTCATCTTGCTAAATCTTTTTTATTTAAAAGTCATCTTCCTCTTCCATTCCGACACATTTCCACATTCATCCTCAGCTCGAACTATTACTTCTTTTAATCCAGAAATTCCTTTAGGACGATTGAACGTCATAGATCCCCCGCCTTTATAGTCATATTCCAACACGTACCATTTACCATCAATATAAAGATCATAATCAGCCAATCCACTTTGTGAATCAGAAATACGCCACTTCATCTTATTAGAAGAAACATAAGTAGAAGTTGATTTGAAACTTAATGTACGAATACTTGGAGCTAGCGTATCTCTTCTCAATTTATAGCTTCCAAAATACTTCGATTCAGCGATAAACCATCCATCAGAATAGCTGGGAATCAGCGAGCGCTTTCTTCCTTTTGCTGTAGTTATTTGCACGTAGTTTTTTCCATCATCAGGTGTGCTTGACTGTATTTTTATTGTATAAGGTTTATGAACTGGAACAGCAGCCTTACCAATTGTATGGTTTAACGAATTTTTGTCCATTTTAAGGGGTTCATAGACTGTAGCTATGCCAAACTCTACTTGACGCGCTTCATTTTGCATTTTTAAAGAATGGGCTGGTTGTAAATACGTTAAATCAACAGGTAACTGAGATTCATTCCCTAAGTTACCTTTTAATATTTCAAGTGTAAACTCAACCGTTGATTGATTTCCTTTAGGGTCATATGCAACATATTTAATTTTATGTGTTTCTCCGGGCTTGAAGAATAAAATACCATTATCACTTATCTGATAGATAGGTAAATCATTCTCTGTTGTTTTAAATAATTTATGATACTTCTTTCTAGAAACAGTGTAGGCTTCAAAATCTTTATGAGAATTCACATATCGAGTAGATTCAAAAGGAACTGTATCCGTTTGCTGCCCAAAAAGCGTGTCTCCATCTACAATTAATAAACTACCATAAAGTCCACATTGATTAGCTGCGCCGTCTAATCGGTCAATTACATTTGCCGCAATTCCAATTCCGCCAGTTTCCGTGCAATAATTTGCAGGAATTGTTACTTTGTCTGCACCAATATAATAACCATACGTTCCTTTTTTAACAACCCGTTCAAATGCTTTTTTCGGATAACGGTAACCATCCTTAGTAACACTGTAAAACTTAAACCCTCGGATTTCCGGAGCTTTATGATCTGCAATATCAAACCCACAAACTAGAGGATTCATTGCCGCTTCTGTTTTTGTGTCTCTAATTTCAAAATGTAGGTGTGGGGCAGTAGATCCTCCAGTATTTCCAGATAAAGCAATTACATCTCCTTTTTTTAATTCAATTTCATGAGGTTTTGGAAAGATCTCTACGGCAAAATTTTGCTCCGCTGATTGTGTGGCTTTTACAATAGAATCTAATTGTCCCTTAAACTCACTACAGTGTGCATATACACTAGTAACTCCATTGGGATGATCAATGTATACAACTTTTCCGTAACCAAAAGGAGAAACCTTAATACGAGAAACAAAACCGTCATCAATTGAATAAAGGTTGTATCCAATTTTGTTGTTTGTTTTAAAATCCAACCCCATGTGAAAATGATTCGGACGAAGTTCTCCGAAATTAGCAGATAGAATTAAAGGAATGTTTAAGGGGGGATGGTAATCAGGAAAATTTTCAATTTGCGCCTGGGAAGGGAATATGAAAATGGGTAGAACGATAGATAAAAGAATCAATAATCTCATAATTCAAAAATAGATGTTTCACAGAGTCAGATCAATAATTGGGCAAAACAAGTTACGAAGAGTCTATATTTGATAAAAATAGAGGAACAATCCGAAGAAAAACCTTGGCAATCTCTAATTCAATACTATTTTTGTAATAAAGTCGTTTTTATGTCAGATGGTATAAGTCAGATTATTGGTGAAGTGAGAGAGAAAGCAATTTCTTTTCATGAACGCTATGTGGCTGAGCAATCGAAAAATGAGCGTTTACAAGTTGAGTTAAATGCGTCTCGTATAGAGCTTGAAAAGCAAAATGCATTAATAGAATCATTGAATTTAACGGTTTCGTCATTGAAACAAGAATTGGAAACGACTAAGAATCATAACGTCAGTGCATCGGAAGGGAAAATGGTTTCCAATGATGAAATTGATGAGTTGGTAAAAGAAATAGAATACTGCATTGGGCAGTTAAAAGGATAATAACATGGCAAAACAGTCGTTGAAAGTTGTTGTAGCTGGAAGAACTTACCCTCTTTCTGTAGAAGAGAATGAGGAAGAAAAGGTGAAAAAAGCCGCTTCAGATATCAACAAAGCAGTAAAGCTGCTTCAAGATAATTATGCTGTGAAAGATATGCAAGATTTACTCGCAATGACTGCGTTACAGTTAGCAGTTAAAGAGAGTAAGAAGACTCCAGAAGTTGACCATTCGGAGGAAATCAAGTTGATCGAAAATGAGTTAAAGTCACTTTCGGATGAACTTGATGAACTTTCTTAAGTTTGCATAGTTATACCTGACTATTTTCTTATTCTAACTCAAAAATTGTAAGGTTATGAACTAAACGTTTATAAGAGTAATTATTGAACTATGGAAAAAATTATATTTGGAATTGTAGGGGTGATTGTTGGCGCAATTATAGCCTTTGTAATTCAGTCTGTTATGCTGAAAAAGCGTAAGGAACAAATTATTAAAGATGCTAACAGAGAGGGAGAAAACCTAAAGAAAAACAAGATACTTCAAGCTAAAGAGAAGTTTTTGAAGTTGAAAGAAGATCATGAAAAGACGATTAAGGATAAATCTAGGAAACTACAGTCTGCAGAAGATCGAGTAAGAGCTAAAGAGAAAAACCTTTCGCAGAAAATTGAAGAGGTAAATAGAAAAGATAAGGGGCTTGAAAAAAGTAGAAAGTCGCTTGACGCTAAATTAAAGGCGGTAGACACTAAAAATTCTGAGTTGGATAAAATGCATCAAAAGCATGTTGCGGAGCTTTCGAAAATTAGTGGAATGTCGGCCGAGGATGCTAAAGCAGGTTTAGTAGAATCATTGAAAGATGAGGCTCGAACGAATGCAATGGCTCACATCAACGAAATTACTGAAGAAGCAAAATTAAATGCGAATCGTGAAGCGAAGAAGATCGTAATTCAAACGATTCAGCGTGTGGCTACGGAGCAGGCGGTTGAAAATTCAGTTTCTGTATTTAATATAGATTCGGATGAAGTTAAAGGTAGAATTATAGGACGTGAAGGACGAAATATTCGTGCTATTGAAGCGGCTACGGGCGTAGAAATTATTGTTGATGATACTCCTGAAGCTATTATTCTTTCGTGTTTTGATCCGGTAAGAAGAGAAATTGCTCGTTTAGCTTTGCATCAATTGGTTTCCGATGGACGAATTCATCCTGCAAGAATCGAAGAAGTTGTAGCTAAAACAAAGAAGCAATTGAATGAAGAGATTGCAGAAACAGGTAGAAGAACTTGTATCGATCTTGGGATTCATGGATTACATGCTGAATTAACGCGTATGGTCGGGAGAATGAAGTACCGATCTTCATACGGACAAAACTTGTTACAGCACTCTAGAGAAGTTGCTAACCTTTGTGCTATTATGGCGGCCGAACTTGGCTTGAATGTGAAGATGGCAAAACGAGCAGGATTACTTCATGATATTGGAAAAGTTCCTGATGAACAACCGGAACTTCCTCATGCTATTCTTGGAATGAAAATGGCTGAAAAATATGGTGAAAAAGCAGATGT
>JAKVAS010000016.1 GCA_022448165.1 Crocinitomicaceae bacterium
CCTGTTACTTCCTCTCCATCAGTCAAGCCATCTCCGTCTGAATCTGGGTTTGTAGGATCTGTTCCTGCTGTAGTCTCTTCATCATTTGTAAGACCATCTCCATCTTGATCGCATCCTCCAAATGTCATGTCAGGATCACATGGATCTAATGGATCACTGGTTCCTGTCGGTGTACCTGTTGTTGATGGATCATCAACACCTGTTACTTCCTCTCCATCTGTCAAACCATCTCCGTCTGAGTCTGGATTCGTTGGATCTGTTCCTGCTGTAGTCTCTTCATCATTTGTAAGACCATCTCCATCTTGATCACATGGTCCTGCACTTGCATCTGGATCACATGGATCAATTGGATCACTAGTTCCTGTCGGTGTACCTGTTGTTGATGGATCATCAACACCTGTTACTTCCTCTCCATCTGTCAAACCATCTCCGTCTGAATCTGGATTCGTTGGATCCGTTCCTGCTGTAGTCTCTTCATCATTTGTAAGACCATCTCCATCTTGATCACATCCTCCAAAGTTTATATCTGGGCTACATGGATCTAATGGATTACTGGTTCCTGTCGGTGTACCTGTTGTTGATGGGTCGTCAATTCCTGTGGTTTCTTCACAATCGGTAAGACCATCTCCATCCGTATCTAACGATGATGGACAAGGCAATACCGTAATAAAAATAGTGTCATTTACACAAATCGCCGGTAATGGAGTACCATCATCACAGATCTCAATTACTACCGTATCTTGACCTGAATAACCAACATCAGGTGTATAGGTATATGTTCCATCACCATTGACCACTATTGTTCCATTGTTAGGGCCATCAATTGGGTTAATATTTACAATCAAGTTACCATCTACATCAAAATCACCTACATCTGTTAAATCCCCTGAAACTGGAATATCAACACTCGTAACTTCAAATTCATTGTCTACTATTGGACCATCGTTTACAGGTGTAACAACAATGAAGATCGTGTCGTTTACACAGATCGCTGGTAATGGTGTTCCATCATCACAGATCTCGACTACTACTGTGTCATTTCCAACATAGTCCGTGTTTGGTGTATATGTATAAGTTCCATCCGCGTTAACTACGATCGTTCCATTATCTGGACCATCAATCGGTGTAGTGTTGACTACTAAGTTACCATCTACATCAAAATCTCCTGCATCTGTTAAATCACCTGAAACTGGTGTGTCTTCTGGTGTAGTAGCATTCTCATTGTCCACTACTGGACCATCATTCACTGCTGTAACAACGATGAAGATCGTGTCGTTTGCACAAAGACCTGGCAATGGTGTTCCATTATCACAAATCTCAACTACTACTGTATCGTTTCCAACATAATCCGTGTTAGGCGTATATGTATACGTTCCATCTGTATTGATAATAATCGTTCCATTATCTGGACCATCAACCGGTGTAGTGTTAGCATCTAATGACGTACCATCTGGATCAAAATCGCCTGCATCTGTTAAATCGCCTGAAACTGGTGTGTCTTCTGCTGTAGTATTGTTCTCATTGTCTACTATTGGACCATCGTTTACGGGTGTAACAACAATGAAGATCGTGTCGTTTACACATTCTATTGGTAGCGGTGTTCCTGCATCACAGACTGTATATGGAATTGTATCAATTCCATTAAAATTCGGAGCTGGAGTATAATCTATTGTTCCATTACCGTTATCTATAATTGTTCCACCACCTGTTGGTGTGCCAATTGACGTTACTGTTGTCGCCGTTCCATCAGGGTCAATATTATTCGCAGTTAAATCAACTGAAGTTGTCGCTGGGTCATCCTCACCAACAGAAAACGTTTCATTACCTTGACTTGGTGGAGTATTAGGAGGAGTAACAATTACAGTCAACGTTGCAGTATTAGAAGTTCCTCCGTTATTATCATTAACCGTATAAGTAATTACGGCAGTACCTGTATATCCAGCACTTGGAATAAAAGTAACATTACCTGCTGCATCTACGATCCATGTACCTTCTACAGTTACTAATGTTGTTTGTTGACCTGGCGTTCCTGGATCCAAGTCAACTGTGGTATTATCCACAGTTCCATCAGGATCAGTATCTGTGCTTGTTACATTAAATGTAACAGCAGCATTCATTACAGTAGTGGTATTATTGTCATCTGCGACAGGCGGTAAATTACATCCGGTTTCAATCGCTGGATTCGTTACATCGGAGGATGTCCCAGTATAGCCATCTACGACATTTGTTCCAACAACTTCACCGTTAGCATTTACAATAGTCGGCAGGTCTCCAAGTATTCCATCTTGTCCGAGATCTGTAAAACCAGCTTCCAAAACATCAAAGCAGCCATCATTGTCCGAATTCAAATCATAGGAATTAATAATTCCGTCACCATCAGAATCCAAACTAGTAAGTACACCATTTGCATTTAGTGTTGTACCATTCGCCGCTGCATAATCTGGGTCTTGATAGTTAATCACACCATCATTATCGTCATCAGCATTAGGATCAGAAGTTAAACAGCTAAATGGATTTGATCCGCCCACTGGAGCAGTTCCACATAATTCATACGAATCATAAATACCATCATTATCATCATCTAAATCAATAGTATCAGGAATTCCATCACCATCAGCATCACTAATATTAACAACAATTGTTACTTGATCTGATGACGCACATGTTCCATTAGTAAAAGTCCATTCAAAAATGTTTGCCCCTTGACCTAGTCCCGTTATTTGAGTTGAAGCAAATGTAGGAGAAACAATAGTTCCTGTTCCACTTACAAGCGTCCAAATACCCGTTCCTACAGTAGGAATATTACCAGCCATTGTAGTTGTAATGGTAGTGATAAATTGATTTGGTCCAGCATCTGGAACTGTAGATCCAGCTTCTAAATAATCAAACGTTCCATTATTAGGATCAAGATCCGCTGGGGTACCGTAACCATCACTTCCAGCAACTGTTCCATCAACATTAATTCCTGTTCCATCAACTTCCCCATCATTTCCTGCATCGGTATATCCAGCCTCAGAAACATCTGAACAACCATCACCGTCCGAATCTATATCGAAAGAATTGATAACTCCATCAAGATCTAAATCAAAATTGTCATTAACACCATCATTATTAGAATCAATAAAACCAGCAAAATCAGAATCCAAATAATTCGGAATCCCATCACCATCAGCATCTAATAATGCATCAGAGCCATCCTCTTCAATATCAAGGATTCCATCATTATCATCATCAACATCGATTTGATCTAAAACACCATCATTATCACTATCACAAGTTGGCAAACTTTTCGTTACCAACCCTGAGCTAACATCAGAAGCATAAAACCATGTGTTAATTGTGCGTGCGTTTCCAAAATCGTCACATAAGACGCCCAATGATGCCGAACCATTTCCAGCATTTGGTGCTGGTGTTGTATAACCCGCTCCAGATCCATCCCATGCATGCCCAGGTCCATACACCCCTTCCAAAAGTGCTGTTTCTGCAACACCTGCACCTGTTGTATTATCAGATTGGGCTGAACCACACACACCAAAATTCGTAAGAAAAGAATCATCCCAATATAGCTTTCTATTTCCTGTAGAAGGTGAAATAGCTGTCACCGAAAAACCATTTGTATTAAGCTCAGCATCGTATACAGGTAAATTTGTTCGACCACGAAATAAAGTTGCTTCGATACCAATTGTAGATCCTCCAGATACAACTGCTCCAAGTCCATCCAGTCCATCCCATGCAATAACACCATTTCCAGCAGGCGCATCGTAAATTTCAAAAACACGATCCGCCGTTCCAGGCTGGAAACCAGGTGCTCCATTTAAATCCAACAAAAATGCTAAATCACCAACGTCACCAATATAATACGGTATAAAATACGCTCCTGGACAACCATAAATATCATTTGTTAGTGCCGGGGTTTGAGCTATGCTTGACCGAATAAAAACACTTGGATCTGGTTCGCTTAAAAAGACTTGAAATCCACCCGTGAAACTAGGTGTTGTTGAAGGATTTATAGTAGAAACACGGTCAGTAATAAAATTACCGGAATCATTCACTCCATATTTCGTCATTGCAAGTTCATATCCAAACGGTCGATAACCCGATTCAAAATTCACCCTTAATACTGTACTATCAATCGAATAACCATAAAAATCACCCTCAAACGAATTAACTATTGATCCCGTAAAATTTGTAGGATTGTAAGTAAGGAAAGACCATTTCTGACAACTAACGCGACCATTGTGAATTACTCCAGAATTTTCCCCAACTGTAAAATCAAAAAACACCCCTACCACATAAGCACTTGAAAGGTTTGTTACTCCTCCGTTAGAACTTGCATAAATTTCAATATAGTAATCTCCATTTGCCGTAGGATTAAAACTCAAAGGATTGTATCCAGCAGGATTCATCCCTCCTATATTCGGGCCAGCAACAGCTTCTGAATAATTAAGTATAGCACCCGAACCAGTTGTAGGAATTAACTGCGGACCAAAAACCACAGCACCCGAACCGTCCGTTATCCGAATAAACACATCATTTCTTTGCGCGACCGGAACTCGATTATAAAATTGTCCACCAAAAAACAAGTTTTCAGTATTATGGTCTGCAATATCAAACCTTAGTCTCTGCTCTTGTGGCGCCCCCAGAAAGGGACCACTATTACCATTAACATATAAGCCTACACCATTTGCAGCTGAGGGCATAGCTTGTGCTGTTCCTTCTGCCAAATTGTGGAAAGGAACTAAAAATGTAAGTAATAACAAGAGGACATAAGACGTCCATTTAACCTTTCTAAATAGTAACATACCCATCTTTCTAAACAATTAATTTTAAGTAGTATTCTTTTGTTTAATAACCTTTCGAAGTGGGGTAAATAATTTGGCATTAGGGAGGACCTTATTATTTACTTAAACCCTTATCTCAAGTCATTCTTTAACTATATATATTCAACTCACTGAAATATCAAACAGGCAGTCTTCTCTCATATAATGATTGACTTTCTCTTTGAGATCTTTATGAAAAAAATCAAATTTTCGTATTGCACCCATATCATAATATTCTTCGCTCATAGGGTATTTCCATCCGCTTTCACGAACAATATTTAACTCTATTGCATTCTTTATTTTTGAAGAATTAGTAAGATTCATTGCATTAGCAAATGCGAGCTCAACATTGTTGAAGTCTATAATCGCACTTTGGTATTTGTAATGTGTAAAAGACCTTAGATACGACTCATTACAAAATGTAGAAATGAAAGATTCAGAATCATTGATATTTCCCGATCTATTTCCAATAGACATTTGCTTTGACTCTCTTATAATTGAATTATTCGCAAAAGAGAATAAAAAAATGCAAAGCGTAACAAGTGTATAAGGCGTTATATGCCAGAACTTAAACTGATTCATGTCCATAGTATTTTTAGTAGATTTTTTGTACTAGCGAGAAACAAATCCACATCTAACAAATTATCCGCTATGCGAACAATAAGAAAATGTTGTGAAGAGATTTTTCATTCTCACCAAATAACCAAACCACAATATGAAAAAACAGAGTTGCGAAGAGATTATCTCGTACAAATAATGCAATTTAATGCCGCAATAAAAGTTATTATTTAAAAGGGTTAAACATCTAATTTCCTGTAGTAAAAGTTGTAAATCGTTAAATCTACCGTGCAAAGGTATGCCAAATGCCCACCACATAAATCGGTTTAGCAATTAAATTAATAACTGCAACAGTTTAACCAATAACTGCATCAATTATAGCCTAATAATTGAATTTTACGTTGATTAAACGAACAAAACAGCCTTTAAATCATATCATTAGTCGAAACTTAAAAAGTATTTAATCTAAAAAAATCGAACTTTGGACGATCAAATGTCATCATTCTTAATGCTTGGCATAAAAAAAAATTAGAACTTGACACAAAAACATTATATTGGCTTAAATAGCTTTTTAACAAAAGAGGCTAAAACAAGGTCAAATTAAAACACCTTTAAATGATTAAAGCGATTATCGTTGAAGATGACAAGACCGCTCAAAAGATCCTTTCAGGAAACCTAAAAGATAAATACCCTGAAATTGAACTTGTTACTACGATTGACAACTACAATGAAGCGGTTAAATATTTAGAGAAAAATACGGTTGATATTGTATTTCTTGATGTACTAATCAAAGGTGGCACAGGAATCAATATCCTTAAGGCGCTCGAAGTACGCAATTTCGAAACTATTTTCGTCACGGCTCATGAGAACTATGCCATTGACGCACTAAATAACGATGTTTCCTATTACTTACTGAAGCCGTTACGCAAAGATGATTTTGTAAAAGCAGTAGACATTGTTCTTCGAAAGATTCAACAAAAATCTACGGATGTATTCATTAAAATCGCAAACAAAGGTACTTACACAACTATTTCAGTTAGTGACATCTACTATTTTCATTCAGATGGAGCCTATACCTTAATATATACAAGTAACGGGAAAATTCTATCATCAAAAAACTTGGGTTATTTTGAAAAGTTAGTTCCTGAAACTATTTTCAAGCGTTGCCACCATTCTTATCTAGTCAATATTAATCAAGTTAAACAACTTAAGAAAGGGAAAAATGGCTCGGTACTAATGTCTGACGGTACTGATATTCCTATTTCCCAAAGAAAAATGTCATCATTTTCAGCATCCTTCGACTAGTTATTTTCCATTCCAATTGGTCATCGTAAGTTGCAATCCAATGGTAGTATATCCTTTAATAAATTCCGTTGCAACGCTTATACGTTCTTCCAATTCCATGTTTTCGTCATTAGACCACTCTCCCAGAACATAATCAGATTGTCTTCCTTGATGAAAATCATTCCCGACACCAAAACGTAAACGTGTATATTGATTTGTATTTAACACCGCTTGAATATCCTTCAATCCGTTGTGGCCACCATCAGATCCCTTTCCTTTCATTCTTAATTTTCCAAAAGGCAAAGCAATATCATCAGTAACTACCATTATATTCTCTCTTGGAATTTTCTCTTGTTGCATCCAATAATTTACAGCCTTTCCTGAAAGGTTCATGAAAGTTGTTGGCTTAATTAAAATAATCGATCTGCCTTTAAATTTTGCACGAGCCACTTGTGCCAATCTATCAGTTTCAAATTCAACATCTCGTTGCTTCGCGAACTTCTCCAACACTTTAAATCCAATATTATGACGCGTATTTGCGTATTTACTCCCAGGGTTTCCTAAACCAACAATTAGATACTTCATTTCTATTAATTATACGATCGCAAAGTTACAAGAATAAGACCAATTTCAATGAATGAGTTCCCAAACAGTCGTGACCTATATAAAATCAAAACCACTCACATAAAACAAGTTCTCTTTATCTAAATTGGTATTGGTACGAACAACAACATCCACCATATTGCGACCAATAATCCTATCCAAAATTCCCCATTTCAATCTATTCAATCCATTTAGATAATTTGACTCTCGAGGATCCACCCACCAAATGAGCACTTTCTTCTTTTCCAGTGCTAAAATCCCTTCAAACAATTCATTCAATAACTCAGGATCATCATCCTTTACATAAACTCCCTCCGGAACAATAAAAGAATGTTTATTGGGTTTAATCAAGCTCCCGATTATTGGAATCCAAGGAATCAATTTCACCAACACCCCTCCAAAACGTCCTGGCAATCTTTTAATGTGCCAATTAGCAATATGAATTTTGGCAAAAGCTATCACTTGACCATATTCATTTTCAATAATGTAGAATGGTGGTTTACACGATTGATTTTCAAAATAAAATAAACGTGATTGATTTTGTTTTTTATGAATTTCTGAAATTCTGGACCAATCGATAATTCTAGCTACCCGCTTTGAAGATTTTGGTCTCCTTCTGCTGAAGGTTTGAGTAATCACACTTCCTAATTTCTCAAACCCAATTGTTTGGCTCAATAATACACTTTTGCTATTTCTCGGATCGATATATGCATAGAATGCATCAATCCCCCCTCCAGTATCAATAGTTGATAATACATCATCAAAGTAACCATTTAACGCTGTTTTTAGCTTACTATTCTTCGAAGAGCTATGTTCTTTTCCTGTTGTTGGTAATAAGGCCTGAAACGCAAAGTAACGCACATACCAATGCTTCTTTCTTTGACAAAAAGTGACATTTCCTAAAATTCGTTCATTCCTTTCTAATGAAAGATAAATAGGTTCATCCACCTCATTAATTCTCGATCGAGTATCTAAATGACGATACTGCGCACCATTAGTTCCAAGCGTCACAGATTCAAGTAAAGAAATAATCTCTTCAGTTGGCTCCCTTCTCAACTTCAACAATGGATGTCTTGGACTTTCCATTAAATAGCACTTCTTACGATACGTTCCACTCTCTTTGGGGTAAAAATACCTCCTTCTCCCATTGTCTTCCAATCGCGATCTTCAAAAACCTTCCTGATTCGTACTTCAATACCGCTCGTATCCTTTGTATAATTTGAAATTCTTGTGTCTATATCCAGAGAATGAAAGAATAATTCAGTTTTAGCAATTGCGGCATTTGCTATATCAAGACTTGTACCATTTAGACCGAACACTCTCTCTCCATACTGAACCAATTTATTCTGCTTTTCCACTAATGACTCCTCATATAGTCGAGGAGCAATTATCGCTAAAGTTCGAGCATGATCTATTCCATATTCCGCTGTCAATTCATGGCCGATCATGTGAGTTGTCCAATCCGTTGGAACTCCACATCGAAGTAATCCATTTAATGCATTCGTTGCACACCACATCAAATTTGCGGCGAGTTCATAATCACTCGGATTTTTAATTACCCCCTTTGCAATTTTTAATAAGGTTAACAATATCCCCTCAGCCTGCCTTTCTTGTAGCCAATTACCAGAAGGATATGTTAAGTATTGTTCCAGCGTATGCATATAAGCATCCACAATTCCATTCACCAATTGTCGTTTTGACAAGGTTGAAACTTGGGTGGGATCACAAAAGGAAAATTTTGGAAAAAATAATGATCCTCCCATTGTACGTTTCTCCATTAAGCTCTTTCTGCTAATAACAGCCCCTGAATTTGCTTCAGACCCAGTAGCCGGAAGTGTCAAAATTGTACCAAATGGAACTGCATTATCAAAAGCACACCCTTCTTTCCTATCCAAAACCTCCCATGGATCGCCCTTATAGCCGATCGCACCAGAAATAAATTTCACACCATCAATTACAGAACCACCACCTAGAGCAATGATAAAATCTACTTCCTTCTCCCTTGCAAATAGCACCGCTTTCATTAAAGTATCATATTCCGGATTTGCTTCAATTCCACCAAATTCGACTACTTCGAAACCAGAAAGAGCTATCAATACCTGATCATATAAACCACTCTTTTTACAACTTCCGCCACCAAATGCAAGCAATATTTTTTTTGCATTCTGATCAGACAATAATTCAGGCATACGTCCTAATTGTTCCTTTCCGAAAACAATTCGTGTTGGGTTGTAATATTCAAAATTGAGCATATACAAAAATAGCGAATTAATCACTGAAGGTAATAGATGTAAACTTATTGAAAACAAAAAATCCCGCTCTCAATGAGAACGGGATTCCATAAACTTAGATTATTTTAAATACCGCTATTATCTTGTACAGCGTATGCAATCTTCAATGCTTCAATATCTTGTAATTCCTTACGGATATCAAAAACAACTCCAACTGGTGCATTTACATCTGCTTTAACACATGTAATCACACCTTCTATACCAACTCTTAATGATTTAGGCTTCGCTTCAAACTTATCCATTTTCCACTGACGAACAGCAGTTGCATTATATAATTCACCTGGATTCGGTTGAGCTACATTGTCTAAAAATAATGCGTATCCACCAGCAAATTGATCAATTCGTGCTTTATTTCTAGGTGTTCCAATGTAAAGGAAATCTATTTCAGAACGTTGTTTAAAAGGAGTCATATCCTGCGTCTTTACACCATCTGGTTGATTAAGACTTACAGTTGGATCCGATTCCTTACTTGTAGTCGCGACCATAAAGAAGAACAACAACATAAATACGATATCAGGAAGGGACGACGTATTTACCGCTGGTGCCTCCTTACTATTATCTTTCTTAAATTTTGACATATCTTCTAACTATAAAATTATTTAGGAGTAACTTCAATTACTCTCTTTGGATACAAAATATCCAATAATGAGCCCATATCCTTATAGACTAGATCATCTGGATCATTATCAATTTTAGATCTTATTGAGCCATATCCTTCGTTGAAAAGCCTCAATGCGGCATCATCACGCAGTTTAAAAACAGCCTCTTCAATTTCGGAATGAATCTTTGTAAACAAACCATATCCAGTTAACTTCTGAGTTTCAACACGAATATGCGCTTGAGATGAAATTTCTGATAAAGCATTAGTACCAAGCATACCAATTGCCTTTTCCTTACGCTTCCATTCCTTAATTTTAGAATTAATAAACTCTAACATTTCCTCTTGAATCGGTCCTGAACCATTTGCATCGACATCATCGTACTCTTCTTCAACCGCACGTAATTGTTCCTTAATTGTCGCTTTATCTACACGTGAATATAAAGGGAAATTACTTGTAACGTCATTCGCCTTCTCATTATATGTATAAAACTCAATGATCTTATCTGAAATATCGTCTGGGTTACCAATTAACTCTCCTCTAACCATTAATTGATTTTGAGCATTGGTACGAATAGCCAAAATATCTCTTTCTTCTACCACCACAGGCTCAGAAATAGGAACATCAATTTTCTTTGGAATACTTTTAATGTATGCCTTATCACGATCCATTGTAGTCGTAACGAGGAAGAAAATCAATAGCAAGAACGCGATGTCGGCCATCGATCCAGCATTAATTTCAGGAATATCTCGCTTTGCCATAATTATATCTTATTTTAAACGTTGAACCGTGCTTTTCACGAAGAAAAACAATACGGTTAGAAAAGCAATTGCCACTGCAAAAAGGACAGTATATATCCCAGCCGTTGTGCTTGTAATTGTACTTTGAATTGCTCCATCAGAAAGACCATCAAGAATTTTAGTATCCTCAAGACCTAATGATTGAACCGTATCTGAACTTTCTTTCATTCTAAAAACAAAATACACTACTACTGCAGCCAAGACACCAACAATTGACATAACTGTTTTCTTTGGGTTAGAGATCATCTGCACAAGGAAGAAGACCAAAACCACTGCAAGGCATATAACGAATATAGTTACCGTATATCCAATAGAGAATCCCATTTTTCCTCCATCTCGGAATTTAGCAACAGCCTCTTGACCTTGGTCCATCAAATCCGATGGAGCCATAAGAACAAAGAATGCCGCTAACACACCTAGTACGACTAATACGTACTTAATGATATTTGTTGTTAAGCTTAAATTTTTCATTTACTCTGTAAATTTATAAGTATGTATTCATTAACTCACCGTATTCGTGAGAATGATTACGCCTTCGTTACCTTGTGCTTCAACATCATATCTACTAGAGAGATAGAAGCATCTTCCATTTCATTTACCAATCCGTCTACTTTAGAAACGATATAATTGTAAAAGATCTGTAGTATAATTGCAGCGATCAAACCAAATACAGTTGTCAATAGAGATACCTTAATACCACCCGCTACTGTTGTTGGTGCAACCTGACCATCTTCGATAATTTGATCAAAGGCTTGGATCATTCCAATTACCGTTCCCAAGAACCCAAGCATTGGTGCCAATGCAATAAATAACGAAATCCATGGAATACCTTTTTCTAACAATCCCATTTGAACACCTCCATATGCAACAACCGACTTCTCAACTGATTCAATTCCTTCATCAGAACGATCAAGCCCTTGGTAGTATATAGAAGCAATTGGTCCTCTTGTGTTACGACAAACATCTTTTGCAGCTTCAACTCCACCATTTTTCAAGGCTGTTTCAACTTCATCTAAAAACTTTGTAGTATTAATTGTCGAAAGGTTCAAGTAAACGATACGCTCAATTGACAATGCAAGACCAATGATCAATGCAACCAATACGAATGTCATCCAGAATGGATCTCCTTCGATATATTTTTGTTTCAATGTTTGAACGAAAGTCAATTCTTCCTTCACTTTTTCATCTTCTACAGTAGATGTTGGATTTTGATCTACAGCATTCTTAACTGCGCTATCATCCTCTAATTCAACCGTTGCAGTGTCAAGGCTAGATGACGTTGAATCCGTAACTTGTGCCGAAGCAACATTTGTAAAACCAAAAGTCATTGCTGCTGCAATTACTAAAGAACTAATTACTTTTTTCATGTTCTCAAAGATTAATTTAATCGTATTCTAAGTTTAATTTAAAGCCAAAAATAATAAAATTTACGTCACACCCTCCTTACACCAAACTAAATGCAATTATGAATACCATAATTTTGTTTTTTTATTCAATTATGTAAGAACGAGTACAGTTGATTCAGCTACGAAATATTCGGTAATGTACGAGGTATAGTTTAAACCATTTCATCAATACTTAGATTATTGATTGAACGTATTATTTTATTGAGCCAAGTGAAATACAAAGGGCTTTTCAACTAAACACCCCATTCTGCACCAAGCAGAAGAAACAATAAAACACTAATAAACAACAAGTTAATTATTCGCAAAAGTGTTCTACCCACACAAATTATTTGCTACCGTCAATTTCCCCTATATTTGCAGTATGTTAACGCGTAAAACCAAATATGGACTTAAAGCTCTCGCCCACATTGCCGGACTAGAGGATAAAAAACCCGTCCAAATCGGTACAATATCTAAATGCGAGAACATTTCTCATAAATACCTAGAGAGTATTTTACTTGAGCTAAAAAAATCAGGCATCCTTGGAGCAAAGAAAGGAAAAGGAGGCGGTTACTACCTTTTACGAGATGCTAAAGATGTCTGGATGGTAGAAGTAATCAGACTGCTTGAAGGACCAATAGCTCCCTTACCATGCGTAAGTTTAAACTTTTACGAAAAATGTGATGACTGTCCTGACGAAACAACTTGTAGTGTTCATAAACTCATGATCCAAGTGAGAGACAAAACATTAGATGTTTTTAAAAATACTAATCTAGCTGATCTGGTTATACGTAAAACTTAACCTTTATTTCTAGCATTTTTCCCCATTTAGGGCACATTACTCTCACTATACTACAACACTTCGATTCTAGGATTAGAATAAAAAAGGAAAGAAAATAGCCTGTCATTTAAAGCAATAATAACCCACCACTGAAAAAAACTATTTTGACGCTTCTGTTGATCATACTTTAAATTTCCTGTCCAAGGATCAAGTTCATATCGGAATGTCGTCTTAAACGTTATTTTCAGCATTCTATTCAAAAAGAAGACCATAACACCAATTATCTTTTCCATTTAAATTACCGTATTAGATCATCAGCAATTCTTGGTGATTTAATTTCGATCCTACCAATAACAGACATACTAGTTTGATTTGGAAGAAAACGATCATCACATAATCGAAAGAAGGATAAAGAGCGTAAGAAAAAACATATCTCATTAAATCCCTATGCATTTATTTAATCGTAAATATCCAAGATGCAGAATTTCAAATACACATTAACCCAATGCTTTTCATTCGATAATAATAGCACTCGAATTATCACAGATTTGATTTAACGAGAATGGTCTTGACTTCTCTCTACAAACGTAATCAAAAACACAAATTTGTAATTCCTTCTTTCAAAACTAACATTTGAAATCAACGAAAGTGATTCTCAAAAAACACAAAAAGCCCCCGATCACCGTAAGTGAAAGGAGGCTTTTTAAGCAGAATGATTTGTCTATTGAATGTTCAATACGAATTGCAGGTCAAAATCTGTATCACCATCATTAGCGCCTGAAGATGCAGTCTTAACTCCTGGCTGATGTTGAAGACGAACATTAAATGTACCCGCCGTCAATTGCACTGCCGATGTCGTCCAAATTGTTGATAAACCAACTGGATTTCCATTAGAATCTTGATCATTATAAACTAATGGATCTAATGCATTATCCATATTTCCATCACCGGATGGGTTTGCGAAAGCGCCGTTAGAAAAGCTGAAGAAAAACTGATGTTCAGCCGCTTCTGCCAATATTTCTAACCCAATATCTTCACCCGGACTCTCCAAGTTATTTGATATTTCATATGTAAGCACATACGTCTTATTTGTATCTAGGTCAATGTCATTCAAAATTGCTAGTTCCTGAACACCCTCTCCATCTGGATCTTGCGCACTTGCTTCCACTACATCGCTTGAATCTGCAGTATTTGTAAAAATAAGTTTCACATCAGTGATTACCTCTACTTCATTTTCTTCAGCAGGAGGTGTTACCTCTTCTTTCTTACAACTTACCATCGACAACCCTACTAACGTAAGTGCTATTAAGTTATACTTTCTAAACTGTTTCATGACTTTTTATTTGTTTTTGATTATACTGATTACTTATTTAATTCATCGTTAGTAGGTCGCGTTGATTTGAATGAGTAATTCAACGTAAATAGTATGTTTCTTCCGGGTTCATCCGCGAAGTACCTCATTTCATTCAAATAGTCTCTATAATTTGCATTCATTGCATTTGTAGCAGAAACGCTAGCAGTGAAATTATTCCATTTAATCCGCCACGAAATATCCAACAGGAAATAACCATTTGGAGCATCCTTGAAATCAAAAATTTCACTTTCTGGAGTAAGTTCTATCAAACCATTAATAAGTTCCTCAGGCGAAATTGTACGAGGAGCTTGAAATTGAGAAAAGGTATAGCTCGCCTTAACAGACCATTTAGAGGACTTAATCTTCCAAAATGCTCCTTGATTCCAAGTAATTCTATAGCTTGCTGAGGCAGGGGGTTGATTGATCAAAGTCTCATTCCGAATAGAATTCCAAGACAATAAATAACTAAGGCGAGTTATGCTAGTAATTTCTTTTGACCAATTCGACTTCCAACTATAGTCAGTTCCTATAAAAAAAGCATTGGTCTGATCAAAAATAAAAACAGGCATTGGGCCACGAATAGTACCAATTACAGCCATCGGTCGATCAAAAATATAATTTTCGATATAGTGAGAATAAGCTGTTAACGTATGCTGATGTTTCTTCTTTGTAATCTGCAATTCATTGATGAACTTGTATCCTCTTTCAGGTGCAACATTACTTTCATTCAAAGCAATAACTCTATCTGTTCTAAGTTCACCTTCCGAATTTGTATAGTAACGGAGTAAGCCAAACGAAGACTTGAACCCATGCTGTCCGAAACTAAAAAGTTCCGCCATATTTGGTGTTCGCCAAGCCGTTCCTAAATTTGTCCTAAAAGTAGTGTTGTTAGAAATTTCTCGGACATACCCAACTGATGCTGTAGCGTTCGTAAAGTTGAAATCATCTCTGAAAATATCCTGATTGGTTTCTCGTCCAGCAACAGAATTAGATTCATAATCCATACGAACACCTATTTCCAACATATTCTTTTTAAATCTTCTTGTCTCAATCAAGAAAGCACTATGTCTTGTTGAGATATAATTGGGAATAAAAGGAGTTGTTTGAGTACCCGGATTGTTCTCATTCTTTTGGCGAAATGTTTGAATACCAACCAAACCTTTCAACTTTAGCCAATTTGGATGATGCCAAGTTAACTGATAATCACTTGTAACAAGGTCCAAATCGATAATAGGAAGTTCTACATCCCTTCTGACGTCGTATTCTTCTCTCTCATTTAGTTGTGCTCCCACAATAAACGATAGCTTGCCTCGATCTGAATATCTCCAATTTACTTCAGTCTTAGCCAATTGGTGCATAGTTAATTGACTTGGCTCATTGATATCGAAGGAAAAAGGTCTGATAAATGTTGGTTCGATAGAATTTACTGCCTGAATAAACGCATTACCACTTTCCGCAATTGAAGAACGAAGTAAAGCTAAATTTTGATCAAAATAACCATACAAAACTCTGACGTCCCATTTTTTATGACGATATCGGACTCCTGCATCAATAGCTTTTTCTTCCTTCCCAGAGTTGGTAAGAGAGTAATTAGGGGTATTCCGATCACCGATCTTTGTAAATCCCATGTTCATAAAATAACTCCATTTCTTGAACCCTTCACCTACTGCAAAAGTTGAATTTATACCTAATCCATTAGTTTGAAATCCTGAACCCACCTCCAGATAAAAAGGGTCATTTAAAACAAGTGGGTTGGGTTCAACGATAATAGTCCCCCCTAGTGCCTCTGGACCAAATCGCACCCCCATAGCTCCTTTTATTACAGTAATAGAATTTGCTGAGGACACATCTATTTCCGGTGCGTGCTCAGTTCCCCAGTTTTGAAAACCGTGCTTTAGGCCTCTGTTAAGAACTAATATTCTGTTACCATACAAGCCATGTATAACTGGCAATTGCACATTTGATCCAGCAGACACCATAGAGATCCCTTCCTGCTCAGAAATCAAAGAAGCCAATGATTTCGTAGCATCCTGTTTGATTTCATCTTTCTTCACCTTAAACTGAGAAATTGACAGGGTCCCTTCTTCATTTTTCTTTCCTGCCTTAACAGTTACAGAGCCAAATTCAACTACTTTTCGTGATAAATAAATATATTGGGATTCTTGATTTTTGTGATAGCCTACACATACTAAATTAGTATATCCAAAACAGGTAATAAGCATTGTATTTTCCTGATTGCAAAGCCCATCAATTCTAAATTTCCCATCATCGTCGGTATAAACAATTTTCTTTGTTTCTTTTAGTTTGACAGTGGCAAAAGGCACTGGGTCTGAAGTTTCAATATCTAAAACAATACCACTTATAGAATATGTACAAGCGCTCTCCTGTGCAAGCCCATAAAAACATACATTTAGCATGAAAATCAATATAAAGCATGATCTCAAACTATAGCATATGCTTTTGAACCAATCAAATAAATACTCCATTTTAGTCATCATAGTATTTACAAAACGTATTCGACGGATGCAAATATACATAATTAACGCAACTCGACTGCATTAATAAGGGCGATACGCTTAAAAAAACAGCTGGTTTAAAAAAAGAAACATTGATCCCTTTATCATAAAATAAATAACAAATAATCGATCTCTGTTTTCATTTTCCTAACTTCAATATCAGATTTAATTGCATTTATTTGCGTTTTCAACCAAGTATTTTCTCTGGAGTTAATCATAAAAACGGAACTTTCTCCCAAATTAAAAAGTGTCTGTTCCGCGTTATAGAGCTTTTGATTTGAACGCACTATTTTACCATTAATTTCTGCTTGTTCAATTGAAAAAGTATAGTTGTTAAGTGTAGACTTAACTTTGTACTTTAATTCAGCAGAAAACATTGTGTTCTTTAGCTCCTGATCGTTCAGTTTTAGTTTTGCTTGCTTTAAGCCTCCACGTTCCTTTCTTGTTAACATTGGATAAGAAAATGTTGCTCCCCATGTATAATTTGAAAGAGCGTATTCTGCTATTGGATTGCTATTTATCGGTTCACTTAGTGCGTTGTACTTCAATGTCAAATTTGGTTTTAATTGTTCCTTTTTCAATTGGACATCAATCTTTAACATTTCTGATTTTAAATCATTCATTTGCAAATAAGGATGATTCTTCATTAATGTATCCATTTTTGATAAAGAAATATATTCGGCAGCAGAAGAATTCAATTCAGGTGTTACATTTTCGATTTCTAATGGAACAAATCCTCTATCCCATAGATATAATTCAATATTTAGCTCCGCATTTTCCAGTTTCGTTTGAGATCTTAATAATGACAACGATCTACTCTGCAGAGCAATTGATGCTTCAACAGTATCTATTGCGGGGCGATCGCCAAAAAGAACAGTGCTTTTTAAAGCTTCAAATCGAGCCAAAGCATTTTCATACGCTTCTTGATAAACCACTAATTCTTGGTAAGATTTCAACCACTCCCAGTAAGCTATTGACGCATCTCTCTTGAGTTGGTTAAGAATACCCAATCGTTCAATTTCTGAACTGTTCAAAAACAGTTTTGCTTTTTCAAATTCTGCTCTTCGCTGATCAATGATTAACCCATTTCCCAACTCCAATCGAAGTCCTGCATACCAAAGTCCCGCGTCAGGCATTCTGGATTCAGGATTCAGGAAAACACCCTCGTTTACAGAGTAACCTGCTTCCGCTGACAACCCGAACCATGTAGGAATTTTAATTCCTGAGTTCAAATGACTATAATATTGTTTATCACCAAAATATTTTTGATTAATATTTCCAAAGAATTTTGGGTCAAAAGCACCTTTAGATTCAGTCAAATTAGATTCTCCAATCTTCTGCTTAATGGATGCCTGAAATGCAACAGGATGATTCTTTATCACCTGCTCGATAAATTCATCATAAGTGACTGTAACCAGTGTGTCAGAGCCAAACACTAATCTTGAGCACAAGAGCAATGTGATTACTATAAAACACTTCATTTTATATCCGTTTTTGATAAAGATGTTGGTTGATAATACTCAGGAGGAAAACCATTGATATTTCGCCATAACTCATACCAAACAGGAACATCATTTAACAGAATCATTACTTTAGCCCCGCCGCCTACACGAAGCTCTTTAGGCCATGCATAATCTTTTTTATCCGGTTTAATCAAAATTCGATATTTACCATTTTTACTAATGAACTGATCAATAGCATATATTTCTCCCCCATATGTACCATGACTAGCACTTGGCCATCCTGAAAAGACAATTGCAGGCCATCCATCAAATTGTAATCTAACATGCTCTCCAATATGCATAAGAGGAAGGTCAATCGGGTCAACATAAACCTCTGCTGTTAAATCGTACTCCTTAGGCATAAAACTAAGTATAGCGGCTCCCTCCTTAATCGTTTCCCCTATTCCTTGAACGATAATTTTGGTGACATAGCCATCTTGAGGTGCCTTTATGACGTACAACGATTGTCTTTCTTCATAATTTGAATATTGATTTTCTAGTTTATTAATAGTGGATTCAGCATCAAATTTATTTGTCTCCGTGGTAAACTTATCTGACAATACCTTAGCCCCGTCAGATTCAAACTTCGCGTAAATATTATTAAGTTCGATTCTCAAATTCAACAGTTCGTTTTTACTGTTTCTCCACTTGTTATTCGCTGCAATTTGCTTGGCATTTGTTTGCTGTGCTTTTAACTTTCGTTTTTCTAAATCCGCCAACGATTTTAACCCTTTCGTATATAAACTATCCATTCGTTGCAATTGATATTGAGCGATGGAATTGTCCATTATGGAAGCCTCGTATGCTATACTATCATTTTGGATCTTTAGCTTAACCTGCTCAATTTTCACGCGAGTCTTGTTACTTTCAAGGTCACGTCGATTAAATAGTGCATCTAACTGCCTGTTTTGAGCCTCTATTTTTCTTGAGTAAGCATCAACTGATTGTTTTTTCAGCCCCAGCTGATTTTCCGTTCGTTCCAATAGTTGATCATCGAAATAAGCGTCTTTAACCTCCGAAATAATTATAATGGTGTCGCCTTTTTTAACAAAATCACCTTCTTTAGCCATCCATTTTTCGACCCTTCCTGAAATCACGGAGTGAATTTCTTGAGGTCGTTGTTCCGGATTTAATGTAGTTAAACTTCCAGAGGTTCGAACATTTTGTGTCCATGGAAGCATCGCGATAATAAATAAAATCGCAGCTGTCCAAAGAATGATTCTAAGTATTACACGCCTTGTTGTTTTCATTTCAACCTTCCTTAAGGCGCTATATGCACTTATATTTATTTTAGATGAAACACTATTTCTTGAAATATTCAACATCGTTTAATTCTTTTCGTTAGAAACTATTCCATTTTTCAATACAATTTCCTTGTCTATCAAATCTGAAAAACCAATGGGCTGAGAACTAGAAATTAAAACCGTCCAATCATATTTACGATCAAGAATAAATTCTAAAATTTGATTTCTATCCTCAGGAGAAAAAACAGAAAAACTATTTTCTAAAAGAAGTAATCGTGGCTTATTTACAATCGTTCTAGCTATGAGTATTTTGGCTACAGTACTCTTCGAAAACTGTTTTCCTTGAGGGATAATTGGTGTATCGTATCCTTGTGGCAAATGCGCAACTAGATTTTTTAAGCCAACAGAATCAATTGCCCATTTCACATTTTTCATCGTAATTCCTTCGCGACCAAGTGTAATATTCTCGATGAAAGTACCTTCAAATAACGTTTCATCCCGCAAGTAACCACCTATTTGACTTCTTAGTGAATGGAAATTCAAATTATTAACAGGGATATCTTGAGCGGTAATCGAACCATTTATAGGAGACAACAGTCCACTAACTAGGTACAAAAGTGTCGATTTCCCACTATCATTCTGCCCAGTAATCAGGACTCTTTCACTGGGAGAAATCGATATAGACACGTTTTTAATAGTCATTTTTTGCTCCTGCGGATATCGGTAAGAAACATCATTTATATCTACCTTAATTCCTTTAGAATCACCATTCAAAATAATTCCTCCTTCTTTCTCTAATTCCATATCTGTTACTTGTCCCAATTTCTCTAAAGCCGTCAAGACATCATAAATAGTTTCAAAACTCAAGATGACTTTTTCAACGGAGCTAACAATCAATAAAATTACGATCTCGGCTGCAACAAACTGTCCTATATTCATTTGTTGATCAATTACGAGTAAGCCTCCTATTAACAACAATCCAACCGCAACCAAAACTTTAAATATAACCATCAAGCTATATTGTAAACGCAACACGACAAAGTGCTTTTCGCGCGAATCATTATAATTGACAACCTGATCATTTGTTCTCGTCATCGCTAAATCGGAGTTCCCTGATAATTTAAATGTCGTGTTTGAACGAGCAATTTCTTCGAGCCAATGTACAATGCGATATTTATGCTTTGACTCTTCCAAACTCGTTTTTAGACCAGGCCTCATCGTAAATAAAAAAATCGCTCCGATCATTATTACAAGTAATAAACTAAACACGATAAAAAATGGATGATATAAGGACAAGAGTATTAATCCAAACAATACTTGAATACTTGCCGATGAAAATTCAATTAGAATCTTTGTCATCCCCTTTTGAATGGAAATCACGTCAAAAAATCGATTCATTAATTCCGGGGCATACTGCTTGAACAACTGTTCTAATCGAATACGAGGAATTCGATAAGTAAATTCAAATGCTGCTCTTGTAAAAATTTTTTGCTGAAGATTTTCAGTAATTCGAAGTTGGTTAATTTGCAAAATTCCACTAAGACCAATAGCCCCTGCAACCAAAATGATTAATACAATCCATGTAGTACTAATTGCTCCACCTTGAATTAGGTTAATAATTGATTGAATGCCTATTGGAAGAACTAAATTAAGTAGTCCAATAATAATGGCGTATATATATAGATTTCTTATTTCAAGCCAGTCAGGCTTAAGGAGCAACCAAAAACGTCTCCTTGGACTAAGTTTTGTTTCCACAATGTTTGAGTTAATAAATAAGAACTAGCCGAATTTTCTATCGACAAGAAATACGAAGTTTTCTAGACTAATTCAGGAGGCGGGATTAGAATTTTTATATAGACAGGAACATAATCTTTTAACCCCGAATATTCTAACTCATTATTGGATTTACATTCTAAATACTTATCTAAGGACAAAAATAAATGGTTGTCCTCGAACAAATCTTCTTCCTCTTCTAAATCATCACCCCGCTCTGATAATTCAACAGTATCCTCCTCCAATAGAGATCTTCTAAAATCATTAACAATTTGAAAGCAAACTGCAATTAACAATAGAATTCCTACCATCTGCGCTATGGTGTATTTAATCTTCAATCCCCAATTCTCTTTGAACCAATTGTAAATAAAAGTCAGTTACAGCATCCTCGCCTACAATCACGTCTGTTAGTCGCGGCAAGTGATCGGAAAAAAAGCGTTGGTGGCGTGCACCCTCTATAACCGTTGAAATTAACATATGAGGATACTTAAACGTAGGCCTAATCTCTAGAATAATATTTGCAATTCTTTGAACCAAGGATTTATATACATGGAAGAACCCTGATTCATTATCAGAATCCACCGTTTTACACAAATAAACTTTCGACGACTCTCTTATAACGATTTGATTTAACTTAACCTCATTAACTTGAGAGAACTCAGCGTCTTCAATTACCTCTTCCGTCAAGCATTTCATAGCTCGTTGAAGTCTTATTTTAGGACAATCAATATTCAACGTATTTAGAAGAACTTTATATTCTGCCCAACTCCAATACCACATGGTTAAATAGGCAAGTAGATTGTGCTTGTTTTCAAAATAACGATAGACAGATGCTTCGGTAGATTCAATGTGATTTGCTAATTTTTTAAACGTAAATTTTTCAAACCCAAGATCATCAATTAAATTGCATCCTTGTCTTAATATCTTAGCTCCTAAATCACTGGATAAAGGGTCTTTTTTATAGACATTTGGATTGATCTTAATTGCTATGTTAGATTGTAAATCCTGCATTGTAAATTGTAAAGCAATGCAAATATAATAGTATTACTATCAATTAGAAGTGTATTCCTTTCAAAATAAAATATATCACTTGAAGTTAAAACCAACAGGAACACCCTAAAACACCTTACTGTCAAATAGTTAGACCACACCAAAGCATCCATGTTAAAAAAACAAAAAACATGTCGTGTCTCCTGAATATTTTGTCAAAATGACACAATGTTTCAAACGTAAATCAGTGTTTACAAGAATAGTTAATACTTTGGTCTAACCTTTTTTAGGATTGATTATAAAGTATTTTGGAAGTCGGCACTATTAAACAATACAAAATCAGAATGACCCTCACGGGCCATTCTGATAAATTCAATTATGTCAGCTTAATATGTCGCTTCTTAGTGTATCTTAATAAAATCCGAAATGACTTTAACTAATCGGAAACTACAACTTTTAATGTTCTCCTATTAGTTCCATCCGAAAGCTCAAGAAAATAAATTCCATCTTCATAGTCGACAACATTAATAGCTGTTTGACCGACTTCGATAACACCAGTTGCCGCAATGTTACCTTGTACCCCAATAAGTCTATAATTAACTTCTTTATCAGTTTCCCATTCCCCCATGATCTTAAAGCTTTTATTCACTGGGTTCGGAAACAAACTTAGTTTATCAAAAGAATTCTTAATAGATTCTAAAGAAGCAGTATTAGAGTCTTCACATGAAATATTACCTATGGACCATACAACTACAGCAGTATCCATAGCTTCCATAGTTGATGAATATAAATAATACTCCATTACAGCTCCAAGCGGACCATCGTTATATAAGTGTAACATAATATAGTCTTGCTCTAACGGATCAATCTCGTCAAAAGTAGGAGATACCCAATCAATGATTGGAGTTTCCCATACATCGTGATGAGCAAAAAAGCAAAATGGACCTACACAATAAGTTTCTCCAGTAATCGCTTCATCTGAACTCGTGCAAATTCGTTTACGTCCAATAAAAAAGTCAACATTTGTATTTTCCGTATTTTCAAAGTACAAAGCTGAACTCATACTTAAAAACAATGTGTCGTCGGACAAAAATTGTAATTGGCCGTGTGTAACATTCGAAAAAATAATAAGACAAAATAAAAAGGTGTAATTTTTCATGCGTTCTAATTTTAAAAAAGTTTAGTTTCTAGTAGTAAATATGCCAGACAGGCGCATTACCACACTTCGTAATATCCCCGAATTAATTCATTTAATCGAAATATTTACCAATACAAAACCAATACAACCGGCCCTGAACGCTTCTAAAACCTTATGCTTCTAGAGCACACTATATCCCAAAAAAATCAAGAATATAGGAAAGCTAAAATAGGTGAATTAGGGATCGAAAAAATTAATGTGGCAATATATTTACAAGTCAGTAATTTGTTGAGTAATTATTTTAATCCGTTTATAATTGTAGTACGTTTAATCTAAAACTGAATAAACTTCACCTCTCTATCAATGCTTTCTTCATCCCCACATATAATAATTCCATTTCTCATTAGTAAATAACCGTTAAAAGAGGCAACAAGGCCTGACAGAAATACAAATAAAAACACTCATTTTTGAAGTTATTTATTCGCACTCGAAACATGCCGTATTTTTACCTATATCCCTACAATGGGCGTTAATACCTATTAAAAAAAATAGAAAGATCAATAAATTTGATTCTAATCGGAATCCAACTTGTACAGTTCAAGAGGAAACAATAATCTACCCATGAAGTAAAATGCGATTTGTTGGAAAACAACCCGTTCAAAGAACTTGAGAATATCAGCATATACCTATGCTAGTACTAAACTACTGCTTAATATTTGCAGTATAAAAGAACGTATTATGGCCCAATTAAGTAATTCAAATACAGGTAAATTAATATTTCTAAATCTGTTCCATATTTTTGGAAGGTCCCACTCAATGTGTAATACTCAATTGGCATATACTGATTGCTCAAAACTACATGCCACAATTTTTTATAAAAACAATCGGTGGTATTTCAAAGATCAGAGTAAAAATGGAACATTAATAGACAATGAACTTGTTTGTGGAAAAACAATTGTATTAAAAATAGGACAGAAAATATGTTTTAGCTACAAGTTTCGATATGCCACATGGAATGTTGATGACCTTAATCCACCATGCAGTTACTTATATAATTTGAAAAATGAAACATTTATACTATTAAATGATAAGTATAATTCGTTGCGCTCTAATGATAAGTATAGTCTTTACCTTGACCAAAATAACCAATGGATACTAAAAGATAGAAAAGACTCACTATTTGTTAAGAATGAAGATATTATAATACATAAGGGGGCCCATTGGAAATTTGTTAAAAATGATTGTTTTGAGGACACAATTGACTATGAAAGTTATCAGCTTAAGCCATCCTTTATTTTCGAATTAAGTCATGACTATGAACATGTTAACATTAGCATACTCATTAACGAAGTTGAATTTAAATTGGGCAATAAATCTCAAAACTATGTTTTATACCTTCTTGCGAAAAAAACAAATGATGATGTCCAAAAAGGCATACCTCCGACAGATATTGGTTGGATAAACAATGATTCTTTACTAAACACACTGAGTAAGGAGCTATACACCAATTTTGATATTTACTATCTGAATTTACAGGTTTACCGTATTCGAAAACAACTTTCGAATATCGACTCATCAAATTCTATTCTTAAAAATGTTATAGAACGAAGAAAAGGACAAATAAGATTCAATCTTTCCCAAATTACAATTAAGGAGCCTGAATATACACCATGCCTCACTTCCAATTAATACTTGTGTCAGATTCGAAAATTAATCGAGATCAATTAAACACCAAAATAAAAAATCATACCTTGATTGAGGTAATTGGCCAAGGTGGTGATGCAGTAGTAATAAAAGCTCTTGACAATCGTAATAATAAAATAGTAGCGATAAAATTACTACGAACTAAAAAACAACTTAGTTCATTACAAAAAAAACACCAACAGCTTCGATTCAAAAGAGAGATCGTCCTTTGTTCCAAATTAAATCATCCTAACATTATTAAACTACTGGAAAATGGACAAACTAAGAAAGGTGAGCTCTACGCTGTTTATGAATATTTTAACGGTGAAACATTAAAAGACTCAATAATTAAATCTAATGGACTATCTCCCCAAATATTAGCTCTAATCATGATACAAGTTTTAGATGCTTTGATCCACATCCACAAAAATTCAATAATTCATTGTGATCTAAAACCTGAAAATATTATGATTAGCTCTGAAGGTAGTTCTCTCAAAGCAAAAATCATGGATTTTGGAATATCGAAAATTACAAGGCCCTACAGCACAAAAGATAATTCGGAATTTATTCAAGACAGAAAATCAATGGGGACACCTGCATATAGTGCTCCAGAACAATTAAGGGGCGAACAACCAACAATTAAATTTGATTTATACGCGTGGGGGCTAATATTCTTAGAAGGCCTGACAGGAAAACGAGTAATTGAAGGAAACTCAATTCTTGAACTGATTAAACAACAGCTTAGTTCTAATCCTATTTATATTCCCCCGCAACTCACAAAACATAAAATTGGTCGTTTACTTCGGAATGTATTGGAGAAAAATTCAAATACCAGATGCGGAGACACAAAAATGCTTTATCGGGAAATTAGTGCCATGAATTTTGAACACTTAAAAATTGACTTCATAAATAATAAAAACACTGTACAACAATATGATGATACTGAGACAATCTTCTTTTCAAAATCAACTTAGAAAAAGGAACAAGAACACAAGCCTGTAAGCTAAAGATTATCAATAGCTTGAAATATCCTGAAATATTTTTAAACGCAAAAATCAGCTATTATTGTTTTGAGGCAAGACAAGTATCTAAAGACTCAATAAACCTAATTATTAACATAATAAACAAAACTTATGTCTAATACAATTGCACAAGCGACAAGTTCAACAACTCAAACTCAGCTAGAAATTGAACTAAACGGAAAAGTTCAAACGGGAACAATGATTTCTCTTAATTTTAACGCTTTACAAGGAGCAAATCCAAAAGCTCTTGGTTATTTTGTAGCTATTTGGCAAGGTAATCAAATCATGAGCTATAAAGAAGCTCTTCATACACAACTAATTACAACATCTGATCGAGCAGGAAGTGTTACTTTTGAGAATTTAAGCATCGCTAATTTGGACTATATTATTGGATTCGGTGTAAATAACGAAGACGGAACAACAATATGCGCGACAATGATGGTTCCTAAAGGAAGCCCTCAATTTTCTGAACTACCAGAAGCACAATTAAGTTCTGTCACGCTTCAATATCAAAGCTCAGACAGTTTAATTACTTCCTTTGTAACACCAGCTTACAACCTAGCCAAGACCAATCAAAACTGGATTGCATTATTTAAAGGTGGGTTTACAGCTAACATGTACAAGGGAGCTAATGTTATCTGCACAGCAATGGTTGAAGATAATTCAAACACAGGTGCTGTAGCTATGAATAATATTCCGGGTGGTGGAATGGTTCGTTTTCAAGAGTACACAATAGTTTACGGAATGGGGACTGATGCAAGTGGAAATCCGAATTATTCAAACTTAATTTCAGCAACGCAATTTAAAGTACCATAGTATTATCTGTTAACATCTTCCTTCCAAATACTATTAATGTAAATTAATCAGTTATTGGTTTATGAATTCATAAACCAATAACTTTTTTACCCCTCTCATTTAGATCAATCGAAAAATACTTACTTCACTAAAACAACTATAATGGCAAACCAAATTGTTATCATAAAATCAGACGGAACACAAACACGTCCAATGGACCAAACCCAAGCAGAAAATTATCTTAAAAAATTAATTGAAAGTAACAGAGTTGCAAATTTGAAACAATCATTGAATGATGTTACTGGAGGAACCAAGGGAAAGGCCACTGGAAAATACACATTTAACAAACACGCTGTGCTTCACGCATCATCAGGTATAATGGGCGTTAAGAGCCTCTCTTTGTTTTATTATAATCTTGTCGGGGATCATTACATCATTGCTATGGGCGAACACACAGGTTCAAGCAAATATAAACTTACAGACTACGGACAACCTAAAGGAGATTTTAAAAAGAATGCGACGATATCCATTTAAATGATAAGCAATTGTTTTCTAATGTGATTTTTAGAATTGTAAAATGTGACTATTACCAAGCATGAAAAAAACGTTTCTCTTAATCATATTGTCTGGAGTTTTAGGTAATTTATTTTCAGAAGTAACAGCTCCTAACACTTACGGCTTTAACTATTCTAGACCCGAACATCACACCGAAAAAACGGATAGCTCTCATTTTCGAATCTTAGATCAGAATGATCCATTAATATCTCAAACGCAACTAACAATCTCATTTACAGGAATACTAGAATCTGGAACCATGGTTGCCATAGATTTTGAATGTTTAGAAGGTGCAAATCCTGCCAAGTTTGGATATTTCGTAGCACTATGGCAAGGAAATCAAATTATGAGTTTATCTGATGCAAAAGAAATCCAATCGATAAACAATACAACACAAGACGGTAGTTTTGTTTTTGAAAACCTTTCTATAGATAATTTGGATTACACCATAGGGTTTGGTGTAGATCTAAAAGATAGTTCAACTATATGCTCTACCCTTTTAATACCAAAGGGAACGAAACTATATGACACCTTAACCTCTGTACCAACGACTCTTGAATTAATAGAACAGAGTACAAATAGTTTAATTGCAAAATTTAAAGCTCCTCTTTTCACTACTCCTAATATGGATAAGAACTGGATTGCCCTCTTTGAAGGGCAATTCACTTCCAATATTTATTCGGGCATTAACCTCGTCAAATTAATTAGAGTTCCAAACAACACAAATAAGGGAGAGGTTGTGATGAATGATATCCCTGGGGGCTTGATCGTTGATCAACATTACACCTTGGTCTACGGAATGGGTACGAACAACTCCCAGAATAACAAAACTGAAAGCGCAGTTGCAGCCACAGTATTTCGAGTTCCTCCTCGGAGAAATTAACGGAATAACTTGCTGATACATTTTCTACTTAAACAATGTAACAAAACTTGTTAATCTCTTGTATACAAAAAAGACAGTTAACACTGTCCCAACTGATTATGCAAAAGAATAATCGCAAAAAATATGAATCACTACTCGCGATGTCGTTAGCATCGATAATGCTACTTGCTTTCACATACAGCAACGAAGCAATTGAACTTATACCAAAATCCAACATTTCTAAAGTTGTACTTTCTCCGTCAGATTCGACTAAGATAATACTAAACACGGCAATTACAGAATATAATGCAGCTCAAAACATACAACTCAGTGGTAAAATAATATCAGGCAAAATTATTGCTTTAGAGTATAAGACACTTAGTAACAATAATCCTAAAAAAAACAAAAATTGGATCGCAATATGGCAAGGCAGTCAAATCCATTATGCTGAAAAACCATTAAGAAAAATTCTTATCACTAACAATAATCAGGATGGTGGTTTAGCATTTGATTCTCTCGTCATTAGAAATCTTCAATATATTGTAGGTTATGGTTCAAGTGATTCAATATCCACGGCATCATCAACACTCTATTTTCAGAAAGGTTCAACTATCGGAATTCCCTTTTCAACCTCAATTAAAGTTATAGATATTGGACCTAACTATATCATTTCAAGATTTACAACACCATTGGGTAATACGCCAAAAGACAATGACAATTGGATTGGTATATGGAAGGGAAAAACCTTTTCTTATGATGGCTCAGATATTATTAAAAGAGTTAAAGTACAACCAAATGTAGCTTCAGGTTTAGCAGCTATAAATGACTTAACTTTAGAACGACAAACATGGTACACTGTAGTATACGGTTCTGGCCAATCTTGGAGTGACGTAAGCGCGACGTTTACATTTCAGACGAAGTAATGTCATATTGATTTTGTTGACGCACTTATTAAAGTGCAACTATTTCACGCCAACTCAACACTTACAACACCTCGTTAAGCATTAGAAAACAACCACTTAACCCCTATTGAAATATAATGAAATTTTTTTCTAGGGGCAATGCGTTAGTTTTACTCCTGTAGTAATCCATTTAAATTCTACCCAAAATTAATCACGTCATACTACGGTTCTTTTTAAAAAAGGAGTAATAAAACAACGGTCATGTCTATTGTATTTCAACCAACGGGAATTAATAATCTATATGCACTCGAGGCCTCTACTGGCTGGATTGGTTATCTATTCCCCGTTAGTAACGATCAACAATATGCGAGCATTTCGTTAGAAGACAGTTTAAATAAACACAATGGGATTTATCTTTTCGCAAATAAAACTCCGGACATTGAGGCAACCAATTTTATAAGTTCTATTTGGACTTTTCTAAACAATTACCACTCATCCACAGGACACTTTAATAACAGGTGCTTCATGTGGCTGAACTTAACAGGCAACGCCAGCCAAACTAACTTTGGTCAGGTGATTGCCTTTACCGCTTTCAACTATTTAGGAACGATTGATAAAAATCAATTTCTTTCAATAAATGATTCCATTAATATGGCTATTCCTCCTTATTGTGAAGTGTCAATTACAGATAATACAATCAAAATATCGAGGAAACCAGCATCACAGTCGACAAGTTCAAAATATGGTTTGTTTTTAGAAAATGTTAAAACGAATGACTACATAAGACTGGGGAAAATTGACACAAGGGGTGTTGGGGTAGAAACTCCTATTACAATCCCAATGGAAGGAGCAAATGGTGGATGTCTTCAATTTGACTTATCCTTTCCTTTCACATTTTCTGACCCGCGATATTTTATATATGAAAATGACAAATATCCATATCTGCATAGTGGAGATGAATTGAATCAATACACCATTTTGGAATCTGGAATTAAATACTATTTCCATGATAAGGAGATCTCATCAGATACCGAAATGATGTATAATTTATTCAATGCTGAGACACCCGCAGGATTTAAAGGAAGCTTGGATTTTTCTGACATCTTCAACACAACAAATCCCAGAAGGAGCTATTTCGCTTTTAACGGAAAGAATATTGTAAATCAAAAGCCTTCTGAAGCAACCGTTTTACCAAGCTTTTTCTCTACAAATTTCGGAAAAGGAATCAATCTAGCTCCCGTGGTCAACTTCAATAATGATGGAAGTCCTGCGGATGACAGTGCCTTACTGGTTTTCAGTAATTCGATCGAAGGTCGAGCATTTAAAGAAAAACGATATTATTGGACACCTCAAGGAGACTTTACATTCAACACGGTTACAGACTCAGCTAAAGATGATACACCCAAAATGCTGCTTTGTGGTCTTTCTGGTACAGAAACAATTAGTTTTAATACATCATCTTCGACCTATGTAGGAGATCGTATTTCATTCACCCCAAAAAAACCAGCTTATTCAAGCCAGTTTTCAGCACTAGGAGACACACAAAAATCAACAGACAAAAGTTCTTTGTTGACCAATAAATATACTACAGCATGGGCCAATGTAATAAAATCCAAAAGCCCAAAGGGAGATCCTAATAACTATTATTCGCAACCAAACAATGCTCCGTTATTTGAACCCGGGCAAATTGGTGGAACCCTCGATTATACAGAAGTCCCATCGGCAAACCTTGCTGCATTAACGGTAAAAGAAGGGGGGAGTTTTCCCATTGCCACCTCTGCAAAGGCAACCCCTGTATTGGGAACATTAACCTCTGAGGATCCTGGATATTATACACAAAAGGACATTAGTAAATTTGAGACAGAAATACTAAACCCTTATAGAAAACAAACGATTGCTTCCTATTACAAGGATTACTTAGCTAACACAGTAAAAGCACAAGCAGAAGAATCCCTTGTAGAAAACCTTACCACAACCCCACAAGGATTTTTAGTCAATTTAACCTCGGACAAAACTGAGTGGAAATGCTTGACGTTAGCGAATAATGACGCAGACACAGAAGGCTCGGCACATCCAATCCCTCTGCGGTTTAATCAAATTGAATCAAAAAATGACATAACGGGGATCCAAAGTGCTTTTCAAACCAACGAGCAATTTTTGGTTATCAGCGATCCAGGAAAACCAGGTAATCCTGATATCTTGTCTTATTACATTGACAATTTTCAAGATGAAATCGGAATCGCCGATTGGCCTTTTGTACTTGACATTGCACATCAAAATAAAGAAAGTAATACAAGTTCGGAGTTTACGAATATCATGATTTTCAAATTTTGTAGTAAATCCATAGAAGAACGAATCCAAGACCCTAAACTATGGACAGATCCATCTGTATTTAACAATGAAAATACAATTCCACAACTAATCAAATGGATTCAAAATTACATTGAAACTGCAAGAAAATCAATATCATCAAACTCTGGCGTAGAATCGATCCAATCGCAAGGATTTAAGCAATTCATTGATATTATTGAAGATAAAAATTGGCATGGAATACTCTCTCTTCAAGTCACGCTTAATTTAGAAAGTTTACCAAGTGAAATTAAGGCAATTTTAGCAGGAATTGACACTTCACGATTTGCCGCCCATCACATAGGAATTCAAGCAAATCAAATAAAAACTAATCCAAGTACTAATCAACTGGATACAGACTTTAAAAGCTCTTTATTTGGGATGATTAGTTATTTTAATACAACCTATTTAAATTATCAAAATGGGACGGCTACACGACCAACAATCTACCCTAAATCCCCTGGAGAATACGATTTTCAAGTATTAGATCTTCAAGTACTTTTTGTTAACTCACTGATTAGCGATTTTAATTCCAAGATTCAGCTAAACATGAATACAGCTTTTGACGAGCAAGTAATAAGTGAATCGGAAATACAAAATGAAGGGATCTATAAGAATAGTATAATATTGAACGGACAATATGACAAAAAAAATGGAAGTACTTCCTATACTTTTACAGTTGCCACCCCAAATGCGCTATCGGTATCGAGCACAGCATTAGATGTTGTTACGATAACAGGAATTGAAATGTCAACAGTTGACGATGTTCCAGCCACCCAAGGTGCATTAACTGCAAGTGGGGAGATACTCACATCACCTGAAGATGCAACGATAACTACACGTTTTACAATTTCAGGAAATTTAAAATTTCAACAAATTGACGAATTCGATTTGTTTTCATTCGATAGTTTGTTATTCAATAACTTAATCCTGGACATGAAATTCAACTTGGATGACATTAATCCTGATGATAACACCCCTAAAAAATCATTCACCTTTTTACCTGCTAATATTACATTCAATAGCGGTAATAGCTTAAAAAGATCAAATAGTTTAGTACCGAATTTTCCAATAGAATTAGAGAATTTACTCTATAATAATCCTGAAAGTAATGACGAAGGTAAGCCCATTACTACAAGCTCATTGGGATACATGCAAGTAGAAGCTCCCCTTCCAACCGCGCCAGTTGGTGATACTTGGTATGCGTTACGATTCAATTTAAATATGGGGTCTATAGGTGCATTGGCTTCTAAAGTTGGATTTAACTCAGAAGTCATATTAGCATGGAGCCCAGGAAAGAGTAACAATCAGGCACAAATTTACGCCAAAATGCCATTTAGCGGAGGTATAGCCGGTACAAACTTTAGCATAGAAGGAGTATTAAAATTCGCTATTGGCTCAATCCTATTTTTTAACGACCCTGAAACAAATCAATATTCAATGATCTTTACTGAAGTCGGGGTTTCATTACTAGGAAAAAAACTTCCACCCAACGGCAGCACAATTCTTTACCTTTTTGGTAATCCAGATAATGCTGCTGCAAGCGAAAATGGTAATAGCAATTTAGGTTGGTTTGGCGCCTATAAAAATAATGACTCAAATTAATCCGAAGATTCCTAAAACAACTAAATAATCAATATAAATCAAATAAAAGTAAACTTATGGCAAGTTATTCAAAAACCTACGGCGGAGCCGTCTATTTAAGCTTTAATGGGGACTTAGTAACCCTAACAGCAGCAGATTTAACGACTCCTCGTTTTTCATACAAGGCCGACTCATTTTATGATGCAGCCAGCCTTGGAAAAATAGATGATGCGATCACAAGTATATTAACAAAGTTTGATAATACAATCGGTGGTATTATCAACGTGGCTGATATTAAAGATGAAATTGATAAGTTGACTAATATCCCTGTTTTAGGACAAATCCTTACGAGCGAATTGGTTATTACAGAATTTACAATTCAGCCAGCAGATGAAGGAAAAACAAATGGAAATTATGCTTTCGGAATTGGTCTCAAACTGACTCAAGACAACACCTTAGGTCCTGTTACATTAGATGGTGTCGCTTTTTCAATTGGGTTGACTCAAACGGCATAAGTTATGTCGGTGAGCGAGATTATATGCGAAACACTCACCATTTTAAAACATGAGGTGATTTTGCTGGCGCGAACTGCTGCCAAACTAGTCTGTTATTTTAAAATAAAATCATGGGCTAAAGCAATTTTCCTCGGAACACCAAAAACAGCTATTACAGCTATCGCTGATCAATTAGGAGATGCTGGAGCAAGTATAAATGCGGATGATGCCCTCAATGCGATCAATGATCAAGTTGAAGGAATTATACCGCAACTTGCTGTACTCAAAAGTTCAAAAAATGTAGCATTAACCGAAATCACAGAGGTTCATCCAATCGATAAAATCTCATTAAGTGTCGGGATAGAAATTACAGAGAACAATGAACTTGGATCAGCAAAAATTGATGGAATTGGTTTCAGAATAGAAGCGACAAAAGAAGATTAAGAGCAAACTATTGAAACTGTTTAAAATGGATAAAAATGAGTGGACACTCCAAAACAACTTTGGGGTACTAGTCAAGTTGTGTCCATTTTTAGCACAAAATCCATTAAACAAAATTATTCTGAATACATCGGTAATTAAATACCCGCAAAAAACAAACATTAAACGTCATGCCATCAACGTATAAAAAATCTTATGGAATAGAAGCTTATTTAACGTTTGTGGGAAAGCCACTTACAATGAGCATGACCATTGATGAAGACAGTCAGGTTTTTGAAGTTGATCTGAAGAATTTTTCACTTGCTGATCTGATAACGGGAATCGTTCAAATAGTCAAACCTGGGTATGAATTAAGTATACCAAAACCTTGGAGTTATATTCTCGATTTTGAAATCCCAGAATTCACATTGCTCCTAAAGGCTCCGAAAGAGCCAAACTCCAAAATTGAATTCGGGATTTCTTTTGATCCTAATTTTGATGATTTCGGATTGAAAATTAATAAAATTGAAGTTTTTGCACGGTCGATTAGAGAAGTGAATTTCAATATGGAAGGAAGTCTCAACATTTTTGGGATAGATTATGATCTTTCGAATCTATTTGATGAGGACGGTGTAAATTTATTAGGGGCAGAAGGATTACCAACACCAAGTCCTAAACCTTCACTTTTTGATTTAAAATTTATTGGAATTGGTCAACATTTAGAGTTGAAAAATGCTGCTGGATATAATCATGTCAACGAAGTTGTTGAGGAAATGTTAACCTTGTTCAAACCTCCAGCGCCTGGTACGGTTGTTCCCAATTTTTCAGAACTTTTAAAGTTCAACAACAACAGCCAATGGCTTTTTGGTATTGATGTTGAAATCATGAAAACCGTTGCGTTACAAATTGTATTTAATGACCCTGTTCTTTACGGGTTATATATCAGTTTAAGCGGCGAAAAAGCAAAAGCACTTGCTGGGCTTGAATTCGAAATTTTATACAAAAAAATAACCGACGATATTGGTGTTTACCAAATTGAGTTAAAATTACCAGACGCTATTCGAAACATGGAGTTTGGAGCGGTTTCTATTACCTTACCTGTAATTGGAATTTCAATTTACACGAATGGAAATTTCAAAATAGACCTTGGTTTCCCTTACAACAATGACTTCTCGCGTTCATTTACTGTGCAAAGCTTGCCATTTATAGGTCAAGGAGGTTTTTACTTTTCTTATCTAAACGGGGCAACGTCTACAACCGTTCCAAAAACCGACCTAGGAACATTTGATCCTGTTTTGGAATTTGGACTGGGTATGAATATCGGGCTAGGCAAGACGTTCAATAAAGGAATTTTAAGTGCTGGATTAACCTTGACATTTTACGGTATTGTCGAAGGTACCCTTGGCTGGTTTAAACCATACGATGATAAACCGGTAGACACAAGCCTTACCGATTTCTTTTATCGGGTAAAAGGCACGTTTGGAATAATAGGACACATTTACGGTTCGGTTAATTTCGCCATAATTTCGGCTACCTTAGATATTGTAATATATGCACAAGCCACGGTATTGATTGAGGCCGCAGAGCCAATTTATCTTGCTTTTGAAGCAGGTGTTTCAATAAAACTCACCGTGAAAATAAACCTTGGTTTATTCAAAGTAAAAATTCATCTATCATTCTCTGCTACCGTACGTGAATCATTCACATTAGGCCATCCATCAGCAGCACAATGGAATACTCCCAAAATGATTGCTGCTTCCGGAGAAAGCCTGCCTGCTGCTCCGTCAGCACTTACAGATCAGGAAACACAAGTCTTTATCCCACTGAATTGGGGACAAACGTTTACTCAGACAAAAGTCGAAAATTTAAACGTGAACCTCATCCCGTTATTTAGTGCAAATAAAACAGGTGATAAACAAACATCAATTGGTGTATCAACACTATTTGTAGAAAATAATCGAGGAGAAGCTACTAAAGATCTAAAAGAGCTTGTTATAGATAGCAGTTCATTAACTGATGGGAGTTCATTTCAACCTTTTGACAAAATTTGTATCAGTTTACTGAGTTGGTTTTTCAACGCCACAATTAAATCAGATGACGCCGCAAAAACATTTGAAGAACTACTTGATAAAAAAATCACAAATATTACCATTGCCAACCTCTTTTATACAATAGATAACTATGACGCTACGGAAAATCCAAATACTAACAACGGCACAGTTCCTTTCTCCTACGAACAAACCGTTGATTTCATCAAAGCACTATTCCAATTAAATATTCTTGACCCTAATAAGGAGCACAAAGAAAATTTGGCTAATGATCCTAATCATGCATTTAAAGCTGGAGAAAAGAATCTTTTTGTGACCATTTTCCCAATGATTCCACAATTGTTCATGTCGAACTCCGAAAACGATACAAGTATTGATTTCAATTCGTATAATGATGTTAGTGAAGCCTATTTGAAAAAGGTAATGGATTTGGTAACACAATTTACCAATACTCATCCACGAATTGATGGAGACAATTCGGACACATCAATTGATTTAGAATCAATGGCGACCCTCATCTTCAAGGATTACTTTTTACTCATCGGAAAATCTTTGTTACAAACAGCTTCGGATGTAATGGAAGTCTATAATTATAAACTCCCTAACAATACACTTTCGCTAAATGATATTGCTGCAACATTTGCAACAACGGCTACTGCTATTGTTGAAACAAACAAAGCCCAAAATGGACTTTTAACTGAAGGTAAAACAATTGACATATCTGGCACAAATTATTCATTAGAATCAGGAGAAACCTTCACTAAGTTAGAAGGACTACGTCAATACACAACATCTGGAACAGATTGGGCTAGCGAATTTGTATCGTTAAATGAACGGGTAAAAATGTTTGTACCAATGTGTGAAATAAAGATAGATACATCGGGTAAAAAATACCGTGTATTGACAGATGACACATTTATGACCATTGCACAAGCCAATGAGCTCAGCCCCACACAAACGGCAGCTTTAATAGGATTGAACGCAACTGATGATCAAATTTTAATGACTTTAACATCTATTGTCTTACCAACATTTAATGCCACAATTAAAGCTGATGCCACTTTCTTATCAGTTGCAACGGAATACGGAATTGATTTGTCAGATTTAAGTGCAGCCAACGCAACAAATAAGGATCTATTTACCCCCGACGCAGAATTTATGATTGAATATGTGTCTCAATTAAGCGTTGCAGATTTACTAAATGCGGTTTATCAAAAAGACTATTTCATGGGAGCTGGAGGGAGCGTTAGTCGTTTTGCCATGCACGGAGTTCGATTACCGAATGTTATAGCAGATGGAAATCCAGGAGAAGATCTAGATGGATTATACAACTTATCAGGTCAACAATTCACATTACCTAAAATTAAAGATTCTACAACATTTGAATACACAATCACACTGAGCAAAACTGTTCTACCAACAGCAGTAACCGTTGATCCGCTACCATGGGTTTTATTTAACGGAGAATCGTTTGTTGGAACAGGAGACGATAAGAAATTAGCGACATTACCATACCGTTTACTGAATGACGAAATAACATTAGCGCAAAAATTTCAAGAGTTGCCTTTTACCCCTACCATCTTAAGCGGGCCATCTAACCTACAATTATTCCAAGATCAAACAAAAACATTTGCTTTTACCAATCCTATAGTTTGGCAAAAAGAAGGTGTTACAGCTCCATCGTTAATCTGGAATTTCTCCAAATCTTTAACTGGTATAACACCTAAAAAGCCTATAGTTGATTTAAACCTTGCCGTACAGTCCAAACCAAATTCAGCACGCACTGTAACTCCCATCAATACAGATGATTACTATTATTCGACATTAATTCCGCTTTCTATCCGAAAAATCGAAAGTTCTGGTGAAGATGGAATTAACAAACGAACATTTGAAGTTTTTGGAACGGATGCAACGAGTATTGATCTATTAACAGCCCTGCTAAGAGATATTCACTTTGACTCATTGTTAAAGGATTTGACCATACTTTATTCCTCTGATCCTTCAAATGATGAAGCCCGAGAATTACGTTCAATCAGTTCGGAAGATTTACTCTTACTATTAATAAACACAAATCTATCCACTGAAACTAACCCTGAAAACGTATCACAAGGAGAGGAGGATTCAAAGATTACCAATACACCAATTACAACTTTTATTGAACGGGTATGGAAATCATCACTTGTGAAAACAGGGGGCTATTATTTATACTATTCTGAAAAGGACGACTCTACACTACCTGACTCGCTTTTTTCTGAAAATGGTGAAGCAGAAATCTATCTTTTAATTTCATACGACAAACCAGTAGTACCTGCTGTAGAAAATACGTTACAGCCTTACATGAACTGCGCTGTTACATTACAAAGTTTTGACACATCACAGGAGCTGTTGTTTGGAGAATGGAAAGTTGATCTAGCTAATGGAGATCATGATACTTTATTACTCAATGGCAAAATTGAACGAAATGCAATAATAGCACCTGGAAACGTTGGTTTTGAATTGAGTCGAGAAAATCCCAACAAAAAATATGGTGATTCATCTGGTGTCGTTACAGAGCCAAATTACCCATACGATCTTGAACAACAATATAATTTACTGAACTTTAAAACAGTTGCCTCAAGCAGTTTTAATTCACTTGATTCTGTAATACCAATAGGTCCAAATGATCAAGATGGCTCTACCGCGAATGATATTACAAGTGATGAAGATTCATTAGATCCATGGAATTACTCTAAAGCAATGCCTGTCATCAACTTTTATAAAAATGACAATAAGACTAATGGTAAAACGGTGCTCCCACCTCCAAGTAATTTATCACCTTATATAGGATTAACAGATAAACTTGATATTGCATTTAACTGGCAAGATAATTATGGAAATATTTTTGATGAATCAATACCAAATTTATCCTATACCATTCTTTATTTTGACAAGATAATTCCACTTTCAGCTTGGCCCGCACTCACTGTGGAATATTGGTTTGAAAAACAGGATGCTAGTGACGACAATTTTAATCTTGGATTAAAATTTACTCCAGGCGATAAATACAGTTGGAATCCAAATGGAGACCATGTAGTAGAAACGAAAACCGCGATCCTTAATCAGGCAAATTCAGATTTAATCAAATACATTTCTGTTTACTATCAAATTGTACAAAATGACTTAAGTATTTCATTTACCGCGTCTGTTGACCCGGATACAAATTATCCAACATCTCAAACAGATAAGGATAAACTTAAATCAGGTTTTGTTGATTATTTGAACACAGTAATGAACTGGATAGCCAAATTTATTGAGGATCCCGACACAAATAATCAATATGATACTCCTGAGAACCTAATCACTCGTTATACTTACAATTACACATTCTCTACAGCTGTTACAGCAACAAATGTGAAAGATATTTTTTCTCTTGCAGTGGAGATTATCTTGTCTCGGGATGAAAATAACATTGACCCACAATTCACTCTGCAAGAAAGCCCAAAAGTATTTGTACCAGGAGTACAATCAATCGCATCTGCGGCAAAACCCAAAACCAAAGGCTTAAAAGCTCCTGTAGCGGGTTCATCTAACAATAACAAAGTACTTGCGCTATACAATTTTGCTTATTATTTTGAAAGAGCTTTTGGTACTCAAGAACTAAAGGTAACTGCAACATACGTTCGTGGTGCCGATTCAAGTTTGACAAATGAAAAAGAAGAAGAACTTTGGGTAGTTAGGTTTAAAGAATTTGGATCTACTGGTAGTGGAATCGGCTATGACATTATGCGCAATGAAGCCTTGTACTATGCTCCTCAACCACTCGCCAATTTCCTTATTGCACTGCAAAATATTCCAATTTATCCGTATTCTCATTACACCCTTTCGGGTGAATCCGCGAGTGCAATATCTAAAACATACAATAATATTGATCCCGAGGTTTGGGCGAGAAATTTCCTTAAAACATTGGAGACCACTTTAGCTCCAGACATGAGTTTACCTATC
>JAKVAS010000160.1 GCA_022448165.1 Crocinitomicaceae bacterium
CATGCGTAAATCGCGTTTCTTTCAGAAGGACGCATATATTAGTGTTGATTTCTTAGAGAAAGAAATGGAAGTGGTTCGAATGCAGGATATTGATGGAGAACCAGATCCATTTGATATGGTATTTGACCTTGGTGAAGGAAAGCCAACAAAGCGTATTTTGTTTGATAAACCTGATATTGAGTCAGTAAATGCTATAAAAGAAGAACTTTCTACTTTTCATGACGCTATTGCAAACGATACAGTTCCGATTGTCCCATTAGAAGATGGTTATTTGGCTTTGGAAGTGGCGCAGAAGATTGTGGATAAACTTCGTGCATCAAATTCTGTTTTAGTAGACAATAAATAGATTTTTGACTCGTTTATAAGGATCACTACAAGAACTATGAAAGGAACTTTGTTAATATTAGTACTCGCAACTATACTCACATCTTGCGTTAAGAATAATCCAAATCCAGCTTGGCTGAAAGTTACGGCTTGGCAGTTACAATCTAATTTAGCAATTGCCTCAGAAGGGGAGTTGACTTCGAATATTACAAATGCACGATTAACAATTAATGACAACGTAATTGGGATTTTTGAGGTTCCTTTTAAGATTCCTTTGCTATTGTCTGGAAATGCAAATATAAAAGTTACTCCAGTGGTTTTGAATAATGGTATCTCTTCTACTAAGGCGATATATCCATTTTTGAAAGTCTATGAAATTAATGCGGATTTGGATGTCGATGACACGTTAACAATTAATCCAACAACTCAGTATAAGGATAATGTTCAGTTTAGAATCGAAGATTTTGAAAGTGCAGGTCATGTAATTCAAGAGGACCCGTCTTCGGTTGAGATACTGCAAACAAGTACCGATCCTACAATTATTGGCCCTTATAATGGAGGAACATTTGGAAGAGTAGTCTTAAATAATAGTACTGATCCATGGATTGCTTCTACTACGTTCACAGGTATTACAGCTCCAAATTCTCAGGTGTATTTAGAAATTGATTATTATAACACGAATTCGTTTACTACGGGGGTTTTGGCGATTAATGGATCATCCGTAGTGGATAATCCTAATATCCGCGTCAATTCGCAAGATTCAGGAGAATTGAAATGGAAAAAGATATACATTGAAATGACAGAGATCATTGTAAATTCGCCCAATGCAGGAATCTTTGAAGTTTCTTTGCAGGCTTTGTTAGATGATGGGCTTAGTTCAGGTGAAATAAACATTGACAACATTAAAGTGCTGCATTTCTAGATGAACTCACGTTTACTAAAATTCTTATTGCTTTTTCTTGATTGGATTTCTGCTGGTGTTGCTTGGGGAACATTTTATTATGTTCGAAAGGTAAGGTTAGAAATGACCGATTTTTCAGTTAATGAATCGTTCTATTATGGTTTGTTATTGATTCCAATTATATGGTTATTTCTATATGTTTTGCAAGGTACTTATCATGAAGTCCGCAGATTACATAGAATTAAAATATTCAACTTAACGTTCGTAAGTACAATTATTGGAGTAATTATTTTATTCTTTGTATTTCTTCTAGATGATGAGATTCGCGAGTACCAGCAATATTATACCTCTGTGTTCTTGCTTTTTGGAATTCATTTTACATTAACTTTTATTCCACGTTTGTTTATAGTTAGCTTTATCGTTTCACGGATTCATACACGAAAAGCAGGGTTTAAAACTCTCATTATTGGAGGAAGTGACAAGGCGGTAGATATTTATGATGAAATTAAAGGACTTCCTAAAGGGATTGGAGCTCAATTTGTAGGGTATATAAATATAAATGGAATTGATCGACAGTTAGATACTCGATTGGATTACTTAGGGCATATAGATGATGTTGAGAATGTTTTACGAAAGAATGAAATTGAAGAAGTAATCATTGCTTTAGAAAGTGTTGAGCATGATAAGTTAAAACGGATAATTTCTAGATTAGAAGGTGGAGATGTGAAAATTAAGATTCTTCCGGATATGTACGATATTTTATCGGGAACCGTAAAAATGAATAATATTTTTGGAGCTTTATTAATTCAGGTTAACGCAGAGGTTATGCCTGTTTGGCAGCGAACGATAAAACGATTATTTGATATTATTGCGTCAATGTTTGCTATTGTTTTGTTGCTCCCTGTTTTTATTATACTGGGAATTCTGGTGAAGTTTTCGTCTCCAGGACCTATCTTATTTTTTCAAGAGAGAATTGGAAAAAATGGAGCTTCCTTCAAAATTGTCAAATTTAGAACAATGGTTGTGAATGCAGAGCTTTCTGGGCCACAGCTTTCTTCTTCAAATGATCCCCGTATTACGAGAATTGGACGTTTTATGCGAAAATCTAGGTTGGATGAATTTCCGCAGTTTTTTAATGTGTTGATAGGAGATATGTCTCTAGTAGGCCCTAGACCAGAGCGTCAGTTTTACATCGATAAGATTGTCGAAATAGAACCTCAGTTTTTAGAGCTTACAAAGGTGCGCCCGGGAATTACTTCATGGGGACAGGTAAAGTATGGATATGCTGAAAATGTAGATCAGATGCTTGATAGAATGAAGTATGATCTACTTTATCTAAAAAACAGAACCTTGTCGTTAGACATTAAAATTATGCTTTATACAGTGTTGATAATATTTAAAGGAGCGGGAAAATGACTGTATCGTTTTTCAGTGGTTTTTCAGATATAACAATATTGGATAAATAAGAACTGGTTTTAGGTGTTGTAATCCAAATAACAATAAAGCTAAAGAATAGACTTCCTAATATTATTAATATTACCCTGAAAGGTTTCAAGTGAGTTTTATTTTATACGAATCTTAAACATTTCACGGTCTCCAATATATCCATAAAGGATATCTCCAATTGCTATGGGACCAACTCCTGCAGGAGTTCCTGTATAGATTAGATCTCCTTTTTTCAAAGTCATGAACTGAGAAACATAAGAAACAAGAGTATCAAAATTGAAAATCATATCAGCCGTATTACCTTGCTGAACGGTAGTTTCATTTTGTTTTAATGAAAAAGACAGATTATTCAAATCTAATTCACTTTTAGAAATAAAATCACGGGAAATAGGTGCACTGGATTCAAATGACTTTGCAATTTCCCATGGATGACCCTTTTCTTTACACTTCTTTTGAAGGTCACGTGCGGTAAAATCTATTCCTAGTCCAATTTCATCATAATATTTATGTGCAAATCGCGTAGAAATTTTCTTTCCAACGCGATTAATCTTAAGGACAATTTCACATTCGTAATGAATATCAGACGAGAAATCGGGATAGAAAAAGGGCGTTCCAGGCCGCAAAATTGAAGTATCAGGCTTCATAAAGAACATAGGCTCTTCAGGAATCGGTGAACTCATCTCTTTCGCATGATCAGCATAGTTTCTACCAATACAAATGATTTTCATTATTTGAACTTGTTTTTAAGTTGATCTAGTTTTGAGTCAAAACGAATTTTCTCATTTTTTTCTCTCTCGGCTTTATTTTTTTCTCGCTCAGCCTTTATCTTATCCATTTCTGACTTAAGACATTGCTTGGTGTATAATGGAAAGTCAGCATCTAACATCCAACCATAATATCCTGGTTCAGTTTTAGAAACTTCTTTAATCGTTTTTCCTTTGTGTTTGCCAAAATTGTAAACGGTTTCTCCTTTTTTATTTAAAGCTAATCTACCTGCAAAATCAACTCGAGATAAATCCCCATGTTGCGAGAACTTCGTAAGGAAATCCACATCATTTTCAAGGTTTTCATATTTATCAAGTTGAGCATTTAATACTTCCCAAGTAGCCGTTACATCCGCTTTTGCAGAATGGGCATTTTTTAATTCTTTGTTACAATAAAACGAATACGCAGCCACTAACGTTCGTTGCTCCATTTTATGAAATATATTTTGAACGTCGATATGACGTTTTTGAGATAAGTCCATTTTGCTCCCTGCACGTAACATTTCTTCAGCTAACATTGGAAGATCAAACTTGTTGGAATTGTATCCTGCAAAATCTGCATTTTCAATAAATGCCTCAAGTTCAGGAAGTATTTCTTTGAAAGTGGGAGAATCTTTAACGTGATCATTTGTGATTCCATGAATATCAATAACTTCCTGAGGGATTTCCATCTCTGGATTGATTCGTTTACAGAATTCTGTTTCACTGCCATCGGAAGAAATTTTGACAATTGCAATTTCTACAATTCGATCCTTCGTAATACTTAGCCCTGTCGCTTCTAGATCTAAGATGGCAAGCGGTTTATCTAATTTTATATTCATATCGTTCAAGTCTGTAACAAATATAACCATCGAATAGGGGAGGACAAAAAAAAAGTCCGGTAGAACCGAACTTTTATCAATATTTCATGAAACCTTATTCAGTAGTCAGGCCTACAAATTGATAAGGGGAGTATTTGTCTTTGTTTGAAGCGTCTCTTTCATATTCAGGGCCTTGAACTGTTGAGGAGACAATTACGACATTAACTTTTCCTTTATATTTTTCTTTCTTTTCAAAGTGCGAGATCAAATCATATTTCATGTTCTCTGCACGAATTTTTGCAAGATTCTCGTTTGAATGATATGTTCTTGTCGGTACATGTGATGCTGAAGAGAATACATTAATAGTAATTTCTTCTCTTCCATCTTTTAACTGTGCCTCTGCACTTTTTACGAATTTTTTCAAGTCTCCTTTTGAAGTGGATAATTTATTTTTATTGTAAGCAAAGTAATGCATGAATTCAAGGTTGTCAAATACCGCAACATCAACCGTAGGTAAATCAACAACTGTATCTACAGTAATGATAATTCTTTTGTCTACATCGAGTAGAACCTCTCGATTAATTTCTTGATAATTTTTATCACATAGAGTGGTGAAGGTATCTTCGTGAAGTATTTTATCTTCCCCAATATCAGTGTATTCTAATCGATAGGTTTTACAAGGTTCAAGTCCTGTCATGAAAACTCCATCTCGTAACCTTGGAAATACTTGTCGAACAGGATTGTCATTATCGCAATTCAAACAAACCAGATTTACGTTGATCGCAAAATCTTCTGGTAGTGGTTTATCATCAACTGTTTTTATTAATCCTTTTAAAATAGCTACATCTTTTAAACCTAAATAATCGTTAAAGATCTCATAGATGTCTTTTTCCCCGTTTCCATTTTTCCTGAATGATGTCATATATCCACGTTTACCATCTAGTGTAGTAGTGTAGAATATATCATCATTAGTTGAATTGAAGGGATATCCAAGGTTTTGAGGTAAACTCCAAGAACCATCTTTTTGTAGCGTCGTTTTCATGACATCAAATCCACCGATACTTCGTTCTCCATTTGTAGCAAAGTAAAGAGTTTTGTTATCTATGGAGATAAAAGGAGCATCTTCATCATTTGGTCCGTTAACGTTAGGACCTAAATTTACGGGATCTCCCCATTCTTCCTTATCATTATCTCTTGAAGACATGTATATGTCTCGTCCACCGAGACCTCCTGGGCGATCTGAAACAAAAAATAGTGTGTTTTTATCATGCGACATCATTGCATGTGATTCCCAATATTTAGTATTAACGTTTTTGACGTCTAATTTTTCAATGTCATGGAATTTTGCATGGTAAAAGTCAGTGTAATAAATATCTCCATTCCCTGTAGAGTCCTCATATAAGTATAATTTTCGCTCATCAGAGCTAACGGCAATTGTTGCTTCGTTTTGCCTTGGTTTACAGAATTCTAAACGTATTGGAGTTGTCCAAGATGAGTCAAAAT
>JAKVAS010000161.1 GCA_022448165.1 Crocinitomicaceae bacterium
AAAGACGGAACAAAAGTTCCCATGATGATTACCTACAAAAAAGGGATCAAAATGGATGGTAAAAACCCTACATTATTATATGGTTATGGAGGATTTAATGTTAGTCTAACGCCTTCTTTTAGTGTCACCAACGCTATCTGGCTTGAACTAGGGGGAATTTATGCTGTTCCTAACCTTCGTGGCGGTGGCGAATATGGAAAAGAATGGCATGATGCTGGAACTAAATTGAAAAAACAAAATGTATTTGATGATTTCATTGCAGCTGCAGAATATTTACAAAATGAGAATTATACTTCAAAGGAATATTTGGCTCTTTACGGAGGATCTAACGGTGGACTTTTAGTTGGTTCCGTGATGACACAGCGCCCAGATTTAATGAAGGTTGCTATTCCAGCAGTTGGGGTATTAGACATGCTTAGATACCATACCTTCACCGCAGGCGCTGGATGGGCCTACGACTATGGTACAGCAAATGACAATGAGGAAATGTTCAACTATCTCTTGAACTATTCTCCTGTTCATAACGTTAAAAATGGAACAAGTTATCCAGCCACTATGATAACAACAGGCGATCATGATGATCGTGTAGTCCCTGCGCATTCATTTAAATTTGCCGCGGAATTGCAAGAAAAACACATCGGAGAAAGCCCAGTACTTATTCGTATTGAAACCAACGCTGGGCATGGTGCTGGGACTCCAATTCATAAAACAATTGAACAAGCAGCAGATCGCATAGCTTTTACGTTGTACAATATGGGGTATGGATCATTACCTGAATAAATATCATGATGAAAGATGCGGAAAATACCCCTTTAAAATTATTAAATCCCGTCTTTTCATTTTGATTAACGCATGTTACATTTGTTAACAATGCTAGCAGATACTCCGATTACACTAATCTTGAAATTGTGAGAAAGTAGAATCGCCACTATGAGAATTACTATTACTGAAATAAAAGCTTAAGATTAATTTCTTAAGCTTTTATTTTTCTCTACTAATTCATCTCCATTTGGAACCAAAGCTTTTCCAAAATCATACGGAAGTCTTTCTTTGTACAAAAACTTCTTTTGTGTTGATTCAAAAGGTCTATACGTATAATAGATGAAATTTCCATGAACCTTGATTCGATTAACATATCTATATTCTAACTTTACATGTTGAGTGATTTCACCAGTCTTTGTATCAACCCAACCTAGATATGAATACCCACCTCGATCGAAAACAGCATAAATCTGCCCTGTTTTCCGATCTTGAATCAATTGTTTCTTCCAACCAGTTCTTTTAGGTTGATAATGATGATAAATGCCAACACTATCTAGTATGTCACCTTCTTTATCAAAGGTGTAAAGCTTATCCTTATAATAATCAAAAATGAACAGACTATCGTTCCTATGAAAAAGTGGTGCATATACCTCTTTATAGTAGATCGACTTCGTGAAATAGTTTGCACCAACCCAAATCTCTTTATCGATTCCTGTTTGAATCTCTTTATTAGCCGCCCATAACTTTGTTCGAATATCCATCCATTTATACTCGGCACGATACAGCTCCATCATTAAATCATCTTCCACTCCTATAATTTTGGAATATGTAGAATCCAACTGATCATATGCAAAATATTCAAACGCTGGATAATCTGGATTAAAAGTTGAAAAATACATCTTTGTCGAATTTGTATCCAAAATTGGCGCTAAATACTTCATATAATAGTCCTTTTCCAAAGAAGAAATTCCTATAGTAGAATTTTCAGAATGAATTCCATACACTTTATTTTCACAAACTACGTGAGGATTTCCTCTGTAATCCCTTACAAGTTCCTTCGCTTTATCTGGTACTTGAAAATTATTTAATGTTTGTCTACCATCATAAAGAATCAATTCACTTCCTTTCTTTAAACGCTTAGGATAAGTTAATAATAATATATTCCCATCGTTTTGTACTTCAAAGTCTTCAACATGTAATCGTTTAGATTTATATACTGGTAACGGAACACCAGGAGCAAGAACTGTCATTTCATCCAAAGTTTGCGTCTTAATTGACTCAAATTTCATTTCAATGTCTTTAAAGAGTGTATCTCCATCAACATATCGCTTTGGTACAGATACAATATCATTGGCTGAAATATATTTCTCATGGCTCAATTGTACAATATACCTCTCTTGTGGATGCCCAATAAACGTAACAATTCCCTTTCCATTTGTTGTTTCTCTAAAGTCTTCTACTCCATTATGAATAAGAACATTTACATTATGAACAGATTCTTTTGTGTTATCATCAATAACATTAATAACAACAACAACAGAATCTTGGGAGAAAGTGTTATAACTTCCTATTAACAGTGCAAAAAGGATTAAAAATTGTCTCATATCTATTTAGATGCAAAAAAATATAGTTTCCATAAAACAAAAACTCTTCCACAAATTGTAGAAGAGTTCTCATTTAATATGTATAGTCTGCGATTAAGCGCCTACATTCATGTTATCTAAAACACCCATTACATTTCTAACTGCTTCAGCAGATTCTTCTAAAAGTGCTTTTTCATCATCATTCAAGTTTAATTCGATGATCTTCTCAATTCCGTTCTTACCTAATACGACAGGAACTCCTAAAAAGATATCTTTCATTCCGTATTCACCTTCTAACATTGCGCATACTGGGAATATTCTTTTTTGATCACGAACAATTGCTTCTACCATCTGCGCAGCTGCAGCACCTGGTGCATACCAAGCAGAAGTACCAAGTAATTTTACTATTTCTCCTCCTCCGAACTTCGTTCTTTCGATGATTTCATCCAATTTCTCTTTTTCGATCAATTCAGTTACAGGAATACCTCCAACTGTAGTATAACGCGGTAGAGGAACCATTGTATCTCCATGACCTCCCATTAATACTGCTTGGATATCTTTTGGAGAAACGTTTAACTCAAGTGCCAAGAAAGAACGGTAACGTGCTGTATCTAATACACCAGCCATTCCAAAAACACGACTACGGTCAACTTTCGCTGTCAAATATGCACAGTACGTCATAACATCTAATGGATTAGAAACTATGATAATCTTAGCATTTGGAGAATGTTCAATAACCTGCTCAGTAACCATCTTTACGATACCTGCATTTTTCGAAATTAAATCATCTCTAGACATACCTGGTTTTCTTGGAAGACCAGAAGTAATTACTACAACATCAGAATCTTTTGTTTTTGTATAATCATTCGTAGAACCAACAGTTCTAGAATCATACAAGTTAATTGGAGAAGTCTCCCAAATATCTAACGCTTTACCTTCAGCAACACCTTCCTTGATGTCTAACAATACGATCTCGTTGGCCACTTCTTTGTGCGCCAAAACGTCAGCACAAGTAGCACCCACATTACCAGCACCTACAACAGTTACTTTCATCTTTATATTTTATTTGACTATTTATTTAAGTTCAATACCTAAGTATTCGGACGAAATTAATATAATTGTTCCGAAAATGTTTTATTTCTGCCAAGTTTTTGGCATCAATTTATCAACTGAAGGCAACCCAAGCGAGGGAGTATCGTCTTTGCAATGAAACAATGTGGAAAATAAAGAACAATTAAAGGTTATAATCAAGGGATGTTTGCGTAACGAACGTAGAGCGCAAGAAGAACTGTTTAAACTTTATTACGGGAAAATGCTGAGTGTTTGCATGCGCTACACAATCGACAGAGACTCGGCTGAAGAAGTTCTACAAGAGGGTTTCATTAAGATCTTTGATAAACTTGAAGCGTTTGATTACAAAGGCTCGTTTGAAGGTTGGATTAGACGAATAATGTCGAACACAGCAATCGATAGTATCAGAAAAGGAAAGAAAAATCCTATTTTGAGTGATAACGATGAAGACTTTAAACTTGGAGCCGAAGATCCTGTTGTAGATCAAGAGGATCTTGACCTCACTGAATTGAAAGCAGAGGTTGCATTGAAAGCAATATCGATGTTATCTCCAGCCTACAAAGCTGTTTTCAACTTATATGTGATGGAAGAATACACACATAAGGAGATTGCTGAAATTTTAGGAATCAGTGAAGGAACGTCAAAGTCAAATTTATCAAAGGCCAAATTGAACCTTCAAAAGATATTAAAAGAAAAATTCATGAATATTGAATAATAACATGAAAGAACCGATAGAAAAAATTGTAAAGAAAAGTCTTGAGCAGCATGAAATGCCGTACAATGCAGCGGCTTGGACTTCTATGCAAGCTAAACTTGACGCAAAGACCACACCTCCTACTTCAAGTTGGAAGTATCTTGGTGCTGCAGGTCTTACCATTATTGTTGCTTCTAGTTATTTCTTCTTTGCTGGAGAAGATAGTACAACAACCAATAAAGAATTAAATACAATCATTGAAGAAGTTGTAGATGCGCCAAATGCTTCATCTAAAACGATCTCTTTAAAAGAGTTAACTTCAGAAAACCAATCCTCTTCTGCTCATAATAAAGGAGAAAATGCAACTTCAGAGTTAAACGATAGTGAAAACAAAAATTCTGTTGGGATAATCGAATCTTCCGAATCGACAATTTCAACGGTAGATGTGCACCATATCGTAAACAATAAAAAAGATGCCTTAGAAATTAAAACCAACAGACTTGGAGATAATTCGTATTCTGAAAAGGCAAATAATCGCCCGACAATTACCACTAAGAACATAGCAATTCCTTCAATAAACAATATGTGTTTGGGGCAAATTGCAAGTGTATCAAATGAGAATGATCAAAGTTTATTTGTTGTAGAACCGAATGGATCTAAATTTGAGTTCAATAGAAACTCAACTGAGAATTACAAGCCTTCTCAAACAGGGCGTCATTTAGTAGGCTACTATGATGGACTCAATTTTGTAGAATCAATGTCATTTCTTGTTAGCACAGTTACTGATGCCAACTTCAGCATTGATTTGGAAACAAAATTCGAAGATGGATTACCCACAACGCATGTCGAGTCAACTACTCACGGAGATAACTTTATGTGGAATGCCGAAGGAAGAATTATTCATGGTGAATCAGCTGACTTTCACTTCTATGAAGAAGGCTTACACAATATAACATTGGAAGTATCAAACGGAGAATGCAAATCACGTATTGATAAACAAGTTAAAATTGATCAGTATAACTTAATGGCAGTAAATGCTTTTAACCCAAAGAGTCCTGAACCAAAGAACAATACATTTATCCCGTTTGCATTAACTGTCCGTAATACGAGTTTTAGAATGATTATTATTAATTCACGTGACGGAGGTGTTGTTTATGAAACAACTGATGCAAGCATGCCTTGGGACGGGACTGATAACAGAACTGGAAAAGTAGAAAATACAATTACTACGTATATATGGAAAGTTGTTCTTGATAGTCCGGAACTTGGCGAACCGGCCGAATATAAAGGAACAATCATTAAACTATAAATAAAGAGGCTTCGGCCTCTTTTATTTTTATTAAACATTCTGTTTAGCATAGGTATAAATACCTAAAGGGTATAGATTTTATACCTGTATATTAGCTTATCTTAAATCATTTCGATTAAAATTCTTTAATTTAACACTTGTCGGGAATCTAGTCGCTGGTATCCTTTTTTCGAAAAACAATAATATTTTGTTTATTGATAGGTTAAAGGCAATTACATAACCGCTTTTACATAACCCCTAACCACAAAGGATTTAATGATAAAGAATATAAGCCAATAACTGAAAAATTAAAAGGTATTGAGCGATTAGATTTCTCGAAATTTTAAAATTACCATAATCAACTTTGCTACATTGAAAAGTCTCGTCTATTCAGATGAGACTTTTCGATTTTTATCACTTACCTCAACTTAACTAAAACACTCACATTAACAACTGATTATCAAATTAATCATGTAAAATACATCTAACTTGTAAAGTTTACAATACAAATCCGTCCGAGTATTATAGAATAATTAAACAGCGATGAATACAAATAAATACGAAGAGAAATTCAACGACTTTAACAGAAGTAGCAAAAAGAATAAAACTGATAATCTGAAGCTATCCAAAGTTGGATTAAAGAAATTTTCTAATCATATGGGGTTAAAAGATTATGATACCTGCGGAATTAACCCAGA
>JAKVAS010000162.1 GCA_022448165.1 Crocinitomicaceae bacterium
GTTGACATGAATGGGGTTTGTTCCGTAATGGTTTCTCTATTTCTTGCTGCAAACATAAAGCCAAAATACCCCCCTACATAAGCGCTTAGCCCATCTACTTTAACACTCGCCATTATTGGAATTTCTATATAATGCTGAGCAGTTCTTCCTTCAATGTCTGTATAGGTATTTAAATCTACTCCTTCAATACCTAAATCCCCCATAAAACTGATAATATCTGATAATGATGTATCAGTAGAAGAGTAAGATTGTCTTTTTTGTGCATAATAGACTCCACTCTTGATAGCAAGCCAATCTAAAAAGTCATATTCAAAGGCTATACCGCTATACCATGCAGGTTGAAAATCTTTACCTAAATCAGTTTTTTCTATTTGCACTAAATTGGTTCCAATTTCTGGTCCAAAATGTATTTTTTGGCCAAGCCCACTAATGGCAATAAAAAAGCTCAAGAATAAGATGGTATTTTTCATGGGGTCAAAATTAGTTCAGTTAAAGGTAATGATTATTAGAAATTATCTGTATCAACTGTTCTCATAGCACCATACCATTTTAATATTCGCTCACCTACATTTGGAACTTCAATATGAATAATATACAATCCACTTGCAATTGGTACTCCTCTGCTATTTTTTAAATTCCAGTCTTGATAGGTAGATGCGTTGTCTTTATCTAATACTTTCACCAATTGACCAGCCATATTAAAAATTTTGATTTCACACCTTTCAGGTAGGTTTGTGATCTTTATACGATTATCAATTTGATTTTTTTCATAGGCCGAGTAAGCATAATAAGGGTTAGGTACCACATTAATAAGATCTAATTCGTTCTGTTGAACTGAACTTACATTAGTTTCGGAATGGTATTCAGATGTTGAAAAAGTGTAAGAAGGTAATCCTGAATTTATTCCTGTGTAAATTTGTTCTTGATATGGATGCATAACCCTTAATTGTATGCGCACATCAGTTTCTAAAAGCTCGCCAAGAGGATCCAATAGTGGTTGCATTACCCACATACAATTTTTCCAAGCATTTCGATATGAGCCTACAGATTCATTGGACAATTGATTGTATAACCAGTTCCCTTCATCATAGGCTGGCATTTCACTATTGTTTATTTCAGTTCCGAAAATATAAATCGCATGGCTACCACCTAATATTGGCATTCCTACATTGTCTTCTAATTCATCTGTTGGATTCCACAGCATGTCTTTTCCATTTGAACCATTTAGCCACGAATTTTCACCAAATGCAATGTTTAACCTTTCTCCTGTTTCCACATCAATTGCGTAACCAGGGAACCAACTCATTCCTTTACCTGATTCTGTTAGTTGATTAATATCTTTTGAATTGGCATTCCTCAATTTCATTATAGAAGAGCCACCTTCAGTCTGGCCTGAATTGTGTCCCGTTTCAATGACAGGACATCTTGACCATTTTGAATTATCAGATGTAATGACTAAGTCAACACCATGTAAATCTTTAAATCCAGTTTTGTCTTGAGTACCTTGAGGATTAAACCATGATGTTGGATTTGAGTCGTTATCATAAACAACATCAGGAAATCCAATAGGCATTCCGATAAATTCATTTCCAACAAGTTTAAATGGAGCGACTGTTCCATCTAGTAAATCTTCGTACTCTTGTTCATAGTCTAAATCTTTATCAAGATAATAACAAGGATTGTATATAACACCACCGATACATTCATCAGCTTCTGGAATTTCAGCACCTGATCGAATCCAATTGGTTGGATGATAGTTATCGCTATCTTCAATACCTCTAAGCCACCGTTTAGTCGGGTCATCATATATTATATTTGCTCCTATGGGTTTGGTTTCCCAATATATATCAGGAGAATTTTTATTACTATACTCAGTTTGTTCAATCGTTACCGATATTCCCCATTCAGGGATAAGTTGTTCATTGAACCTGTGAATTCCAAATTTTGAAAAAACGGTATCTAATGTTGTGAGGTTAATCAATTTCCAATTTGCGGAATCTAGATTACCTGAGGCATCCTTGATAAAGTCTAGTCGAAAATCAGCATTGGGAATATTCAAGGGGTCAATAACTTTTATGACGATAGGACTTGCTCCAGATTTGTATTTTAATTCGTTAGTGAATTCGTTTGAAAGAATATTTTCTTCTGAATCCGTTGAAATTTCAGTCCAATTGTCTCCATTTCCCCAACCATCAACTCTAGTAAGTGCAAATTCAAAGCCATAATCAACACTATAATTTGTACCGCCAGCCTCAACAGAAGGTTGGTGGGGAATTGCTTCGTAGGCAACAATTTCACCAATTGCTGCTTTTCTAGAAGCCAAATATGGTGTTTTTTGACCATCTAATGCATCTGAGAGAGTTGGATCATAAATTTTGTATTGGTTAGTAGCATAAGATATTACCATGTAATAATACTTTTTAAAATTAACTAATCTCCTATCTCCAGTAGCAAATTCATCTTCAGTAATTGAAAAGGAGTGCCTAACTCCTGAGTTAAGTCCATCTACCTTAAGTTGAGGGACAGAAACACCAACATCACTATCAAATTTGTAATTGACTAATTTTGATATATTGTCCTTGATATCAGATTGAAAAACTAATCTAGCCAACTCCACATTATCTAGATCAGTTGGAGACACTGTCTCATCATAAAGTTGATATACTTGATATCCTTGAAAACGATAGCTATTATCAAAATTTGGATTGTTGTCAACATTCACAATAAAAGGATCTACTTCGGCATAGTCTTCATTTACATTGTTTGATGTAACATCGTTATAAATGGTTAGAATAAGTTCATTTTCCATTTCTTGGATACTTAAAGTAGGAGCATGTGGCCCTTCCAATACTTTAAAACAGTTATCAAATAGAGCTTGGGCTTTGTCATCTGCTTTTCGTAATTCTTTAACTGATTCAAAGGGATCACCTGAATTTGATCTTGCCCAAACAATACCATAGGTTATATTATTTACAGCTCCAGGTTTTAACACAAAAGGTCCAGATGATTGAGCAAATCTTCTGTCGTAGGGCAAGTTGCCAGCTGTTTGTTCTGTCCAAGTACTTTGAGGGAAACCCGCTGTCCCCCATCCGATAGGGTCTGATTCTCCAGGAAACATGTAATTAGACAGAACAGAGGGTATGGCTCCCGTAGAAGAAGGATGTCCACTTCCGCCATAAATAAAAGAGGTTCCATCTTTCCAATATCCGCTTAAGTAACCATAATAATCTTGTGCTGTTTCAGGGTCAGTTTGAGCAGCCGTTCCGCCACCACCGAGATTATTATAATATAAAAATCGACTCATTCCTAAACGCTCATTATCAATTATACCATCACCAAATCCAATACCTAAACCTGAATACGGGATACCATTTTGAGATTTAGCATCAGCATAATTTTCGATAAGAGGATTATCTACTCCGTCATTATCTGCATAAGGTCCTTCAAAAAAGTCAATTCCACATGCTGGAGGGTTATCTCCGTAGCCAAGGTACCCTCCATCGGTTTCATCAAATGAATCCCCATTGTAGGTATACCCTAAACCTCTACTGACGTCACAACCTACATAATCGTCATTAGGCCCGCCTAAAGCACCGTCAATAAATACTCCGAAATAAGTGTCATAAAGTGTTTGTGTTGATCTATTAACCAATTCGTAATTGTAAAAGGTCATATTATTTACTTCGTCATTAGTAGCAAATGCAAATGCTTGACATCTAATTTCCATACCTAAAGGATCTCCTGCTGTTTCAGTATGGATATTTCCCTTGTCATTCATTACCCACCAAACAGTTTTATCACCGTATAAGGTTACTGTTCTGTTATTATTACAATCCAATTCTTTTTCAATGTCATACCATGGATAATCCCCTGAATAAGGATCATAAGTACCGTCTTTATCACGATCATAAAATGGAGCTAAGTAATAATTTTGTCCTAATGCAGGATCTCCGTGTGCTGGCCATTCTAATATTGATAGTGGAATTTCATAATCAGCAAATTGATCTTTTTGAAGAGTAGTTCCATTTAAAGCATCTTGCTCTCCAGCTTTAAACCATGCATCAAATTGTCTAACTTCATCTTGTGAAATCGTAAAGTGTTTGTCGTATTTAGCACACTCACTTGGAATAATTTCAGCTTCTCCACCCTCAGTTAACGGCCCAGTCCAATAATCGTTACCTTGTCGATACCTTACGGCAGCAATTTTCAATTGACCATTGACATCTACTCCACCCAACCAAAGAGCAGAGGTAAATAAAGCCATTATTCCAGATCCTTTTGGCACTTCATATTGAGAAAAATTTTGTCCTGATATTTGCCATAAATTACCACCTGAATGAATAATTGCTTTAACATTGTTAAATTCTAAAAATGTTGAAGCGTTTGCAGGTGAACATCCTGCAGCTCTATCGTCTGTTGTTTGAACAGTAGATGATGTACCACGATATGGTTGAGCATATAATTGTAGTGAACATACAATGAGTATGACAGATAAAAACTTCATAAATTCGAAGTTATTAAAATTTTAACGAAGAGATATGAAGATAGTCTAAAGAATAGTTGAAATACGATAGAACTCAAAAAAAGGACTTTGGATTTTCCTAGATTCTTTTTTACTTTTTAAGTTTATTAGCTCTTTATAATTTTAATAGTTCCTTTAATATGATTAGAGACTAATTGAGTAAAATTGTTTCCACCATTGAAATTAGAAAAATCTATTATTTCTGATTCAATATCTTACCAATTAGTAACACTTTTCCTAAATATTGGACAAAAAGGAATTAAATCATAGATTAATTGCTCTTTAGTTAGATTACGATCAGTTTTTAATTCTATTCATGTAAAATGAATTACCGAATGCCATCTGTAGATTTTCTATTTGATTTTTTGAACAAACAATTCCAACAATTCTTGTACTTCATCAAACTTATTTAGAGGAGTGTTTTCGGCTGTATCATAGATGTCATGATAATTTTTAACATTACCCATTGAGTAAATAAAAAATGCTGGGATACCCATTTTAGAAAAAAAGTAATGATCAGAATTTGATGTGGTACCTCGTTTTTTAAGTTGTTTTATGAGTTGATACTCTTCATTGATGTCTACCATTTGTAGGTATTCTTTTTCATGTTTTGTTCCATTAACTACAGTAATGCCTTCTTCAGCCCCACCCATGATGTCAATGTTAAGTACGAACTTTACTTTTTTAAGAGGGAAGTATGGATGAGATACAAAGTATTTTGAACCTAAGAGACCAGCTTCTTCTCCACTAAAAAAGCAGAATACCATGGAATATTTGGGCTTATTGATCATATAATACTTCGCCAATGACAATAACATTGCAACACCAGATGCATTATCATTTGCGCCTGGAAAATAAGTATCAGGCCCCATGCGCCCAAGATGATCATAATGTGCAGAGAAAACTACATATTTTCTCTTCTTTTTACCAGGTATAAAACCGATGACATTTTTTGTTTTGTAGTCAGTAATAAATTTATTGTTGATTTTAAGTGTTGCTTTGTCCACTTTATGGTAAGCAGAAGAATCTATTGTAATCAGTGGGTAAGTACTTTGTTTTCGGCCTACAGAGTACATTTGCTTTTTGTTGGTAACAATGATTACTGGGAAGTACTTTGTAGCTTCATAAGCTAAAGCGGATATTTTATTTTTTAAATCTTTACTTTCAGCATCCATAAAATTGAAAGCAAAAATGGTTTGGGACGGATCCATCAATTTAAAATTGACATTTCCTCCATATCTGGTAAAAAAATTATTTTTATTAATTTCAATGAGGTCAAAATCACCTTGCGCTGTCCCAGAAATTGGGCTAACTAAATAGTCGGATCCTGCTATTAGGCTATCGTTTCCAAGAATTACTTCAATTTTATAAGGGAAAGAGTTTACATTAAATGAATACTCTTGTGTATAAGGTTTGCCTTTAAAGTTTTGTACACCAATATCTTTAAGTTCTTGAACAATAAAATCTGCAGATCGTACATCACCTTTATTGACATAA
>JAKVAS010000163.1 GCA_022448165.1 Crocinitomicaceae bacterium
AAAAAACAATTCCGCCTGAAGAAGTGATTTCGTTTTTAGAAAAACTTCAAATTGAAAAATTCTTCGGAGTAGGAAAGGTAACAGCAGAAAAGATGAAGTTACACGGAATCTTTACAGGAAGGGATCTTAAAATGAAGTCAGTTGAATATCTAACACAATATTTCGGAAAGTCAGGGAGGCATTTTTATAGCATTGTGAGAGGCGTTCAGAGAAGCCAGGTTAGGCCTGATCGTATACGGAAGTCAATTGCAGCTGAACGAACATTTAATAAAGATATTAGCTCGGAGGATTTTATGCTTGAAAAACTCGAAGGAATATCAGAAGAGCTTGAAAAGCGTCTGGAGCGAGCGGATGTTAAAGGCAAAACAATAACCGTTAAAATAAAATACAGTGATTTTACTCAACAGACTAGAAGTCGAACGATAACAGAATTCATATCAAAAAAAGATGAATTCTTCCCCACAGTAATTGAGTTGATCCGTCAAGAACCTTTAAAACAATCGGTTCGCTTGTTGGGAGTTTCAATTACTAAGTTGAACGCAGAATTAGATAGGAAAAGTGTATCTGCTCAACTCAAACTTGACTTTTAATGATTACTTAACGACTAGCTTTGTTGCTGTTTTTCCTTCAGTCAATCTTACGAAATAAATACCAGGCTCCAATTTTAATTCCATATTGGTAGAAAGTTCAGTTAATGCCTGTTCCATTACTATTCTTCCATCAGCACTCAAAACTAAAATGTTTTGCTTGTTAATAGGAAGCTTCGAAACACTTACCGTGAAAGCTCCATCGGATGGATTCGGATAAACGGACACTACTGATCCATCCAATTCTAATGTGTTTGCAATAGCATCTACAAACACAGAGGCAGAATCTGAACATCCATTCGCATCAATAACCCAAACAATATATGTTCCTGTAGCTAAGTTTGTCGCTGAATCAACAGATTGCGCGTTGGCATCATTCCAGAAATAGCTATAATCTGGCATTCCTCCAGAAGCAATCACTGAAGCACTGCCGTCTTCGTTAAATCCTACTTGAGGTGTAGAAGAGACAGATAGAATTAGAGGGCTAGGTTCTGTAATTTCCATTGTATCTTTAAAAACACAACCAGAAAGATCTGTTATTTTTACATCGTAGATTCCAGCACTTATTCCTGATAAATCTTCTGAATTTATAGTGCTTTCCCATAGTACGTTACATGCTTGGTTTGAGATTGGCTGACAATCAATAGAACCATCTGTACCTCCATTACAACTTACGTGAGTAATTGTAAAGTCCGCGTTAGGTTGGCTTGCAGTAACTGAAATTGTATCAGAATATCCAATAACTCCATGTTGATTGGTTACAGTGACGTAATAGTCTCCAGAAGTTGTTACTTCGATAACAGGGGCGTTTGACGAAGGAGTCCATTGATAATTGCTCCATTCGCCACAGCTAATATTTAAAGTGTCTCCCAAACAGATTGATGAACTACCTTCAGGAATAAGTGTAACGTTCAATTCAATATTTCCACCTTCTATAAGTGTCACAGATTGATTTTCTCCAATGTTTTGATAAGTATCGATAATTCCACTTGGCCATCTAACCACAACAGAATCAACAGTCTGATTACCTAACCCAATGAATTTACTAGCGCTGTTTTGAGCTAGATAACCTTCGCCACAAAGAGTATATCTATACTGTACTTGACCATTTGAGTGAACTTCAATCCATGAACCAATACCATCACTATTACTAACAGTTCCTTGTAAATCAACTTTTAACCAGTTGTTATTTCCACCTTCATTTAACCATAAAAAATGATCTTCAATTTGATTTGCTACCGCGATATCTGGAAAACCATCGTTATTGATATCTCCAATAGCGTTGGAAAAACTTTGAACGGTATCCCCTGCAAAACCAGATCCTGATGGAATAGAGTAATTTCCAGTACCATCATTGTGATAAAAAGCAGAGGGAAGAAGAGTAGGATCATTTCCGTTAAACATGCCGCTTACATATAAATCTAAGTAGCTGTCATTGTCAGCATCTAAGAATACTGCTCCCCAGCTAACACTATTAAATATTGTTCCATTACTAGACGCAATATCTGAGAAAGTACCATCTCCATTATTTAATAGAAAAGAGTTTCCTTCGGGTGTATTTGTTACGTATATATCTAGCCAACCATCTGCATTATGATCGCCAATTGTACAAGTCATTGCATTGATACTAATATCAGTATTTGTAGCAGCACTTACATCAGTGAAGGTACCGTCTCCTTCATTTCTATACATAACATTATTATATAGCAGGCGGTCGTTGGAAATATAAATATCTGTCCATCCATCATTATTATAATCAAAAAGAGCAGTTGAAAGCGCAATATCATTAATGTCTTCATGAATCGCGGTTTGAAATGATTCAGTGAATGTGTTATCTCCGTTGCTTAAGAATAATTGATTTTTCGCATCTCCGAAATCATCTCTGAATCCAATAAATACATCGAGAAATCCATCATTGTTTAGATCTCCCCAAGATGCTGGCCAACCTTCAATTGAGTTCACAGCAATACCACTTGAAGCAGTAATATCTGTAAAGGTAAGTGTTCCATCATTTTCATATAGTCGAGCTGATCCAGAGAAAGAAACAACAAATAGATCCTTGTCTGAATCATTGTCTATATCAACCCAGTTGATTTGCTTTGATTCAAAAAGTGAATCTTGAAAATTAAGAGAGATTTCTTGGTACGTTCCATGATTGTTTTTGAAAAATCGAACAGGTTGGCCCGCTTGACTTGCAAAAGTTAAATCATCCCAACCATCTTGATTGAAATCAGCAAAAGATACACCTCCACCAAAACTTCCTAGTCCATAGGAAGCATTAAGGTTAAGTGAGTCTGCAGCATTAATAAAACTAATCTGTGCTCTAAAGTTTTGGGGCAGAAATACAATCGTAGCTAACGTTAATAGAAGTGCTTTCATTCTTTGAAATTTATAAGCACCAAAATTAATTTATCTAATTCGATTACAAAGAAAAAAATATTCGATCATTCGTGGGTTTTTGTCGACGAAGAGACCAATTTGTTAATTTCCTCTAATTCTGAAGCTGTCAGGTCTCTCCATTCACCAACTGGAATGTCTAGTGAAATGTTCATAATACGTACACGCTTTAATTTGACAACTTCATAGTCAAAATACTCTGCCATGCGACGAATCTGTCGATTGAGTCCTTGTGTTAAGATAATTCGAAAGGAGTATTTATCAATTTGTTCCACAAAACATTTTCGAGTTACTGTATCTAGAATGGGAACACCATTGCTCATTCCTTTAATAAATCCTTTTGTAATAGGATAGTTAACTGTTACAATGTATTCTTTTTCGTGATTATTTCTTGCTCGAAGAATTTTGTTTACAATATCGCCATCATTCGTAAGAAATATAAGTCCCTCACTTGGTTTGTCTAATCGACCGATAGGAAAAATTCGAGTTGGATAATTAATAAAGTCGATGATATTGTCTTTTTCACGAGTATTATCCGTTGTACAAACCACTCCAATTGGTTTGTGAAAAGCAAGGTATACTGGTTTTTCTTGGTTATTGGTAATGGTTTTCCCATCAACGCAAATCTTATCCGAACCAGTTACTTTTGTTCCCATTTCAGGAACTACACTATTTATAGTTATTCTTCCTTGTTCAATGAGTTTGTCAGCTGCTCTACGTGAGCAAAATCCCACTTCACTAAGGTATTTGTTAATTCTAATCGGTGCTTCTTTCATTACTTGAGATTGGATTTTTTTGTAAAAATACAAATAGTTTGAGAGGATATGATTTGTTAAGGTTATTAGGAATATCTATTATTTTTTATCCCAAATAATAGAGTGCCTTTTCTTTAGTGGCATTTTTAATCCCTAGACATAATTCATTTTGCAAGTTCTTCTATACTTGTCTAATATCCAATGACTTTTGTATATTTATTCATTATCAAAATGAATCGAATGAAAAGAATACTACTCGCAAGTGTGGTGATCTCTTCGGTCGCTGCCTACTCGCAATCAGCCTCGCCAGAAGTTATCTCTACTGCAGGAAGCCATGATGAAAATGGAACAATTCAGGTAAGTTGGACTATGGGAGAAGTCATAACTGAAACAACGTCAAATGGAGTAGCTATGCTTACGCAAGGCTTTCATCAAACTAACTTATCATCTGTATCAGTATCGGAGGTCGATGAATCGATCGTATTTAATGCTTTTCCGAGTCCTGTAATGAATATGCTAACAGTTAACGTTGGTGATCAGGCAATAGGAAACATTTTAACATTGTTTACAACTGATGGTTTAATCGCTTTTGAAAAGGAAATCGAACAGAAGTCCCAACTACTTGATTTCACCGATTATGCCTCTGGAACTTATTTTCTTACTCTTTCTATGGAGGGAAAGTTGCTTAAAACAATTAAAATTCAAAAAACACATTAATTATGAGAAAAATTTTATTCGTTTTTCTTTCGGTGCTGTCATTTACAACTTTTGGACAAACACCTGAAGGAATTAACTATCAAGCGGTAATTCGGAATAACTCTGGGACGATAATTGCTGATTCGCCAATTGGTTTAAAGATTTCCATTTTACAAACTACGGCTTCTGGAATTTCAGTTTATGAAGAAAGTTTCGCGACGGTAACCAACGCTTTTGGCTTGGTGAATGTTGTGATTGGACAAGGTTCTGTTATTTCAGGAAGTTTTTCAACAATTGACTGGTTTGCGGGGCCATATTTTGCCGAAGTTTCAGTTGATGAGACAGGAGGAACAACATATACTGTTTTGGGAACTCAACAATTAATGAGCGTACCGTACGCACTGCATGCTAAAACGGCGAATAGTGTATTAAACGATCAAGTAAATGATGCTGATTCTGATCCATTAAATGAAATTCAGGATATTTCTCTCACTGGATCGGATTTATCTATCACAGATGGAAGCACTGTGGTTTTAACAGATGCTGATTCATTGAATGAAATTCAGTTTTTAAGCATCAATGACGTTTATATTTCTCTTTCGAATGGAGGAGGATCAATTGAACAAGCTGCTCCAGTTAAAGAGAATACTGGAGGAAGGTCAGACATGTGCTCAGGAAACTCTGTTGCTGGAACTGCATGGCAAGTATATGATGCATCAACGATTTACTTAAATGTTAACACAAGTGGGTGTGGATTTCTTACAACTCCGCGTTATTTTACAAGTATTGGTGGGGTAGGTTCTCATTTTGAGTTAGTCGGTTTTGCATCTATTTATTCACCAACACCAACAGGATTTACTGTTTATATCAAGAAGAATGATGGTTCAACACTCTCTCCTGTTGATGCTGCAAACGGAGGATGGTTCATTAATTGGACTGCTGTTGGAGAATAATTAAAGAGAATGAAGAAAAAGAGATTAGTCTTAGTCTTTTTTTCGTTTTCTATGATAGACATTGCTTGCTGATTTCTGACTCGAAAAGTATCTATGATACATTAATTCGCTTACTTTTAGTGTTTGAGTAAAATTATAGATTTGCCATTATGGAAGAATTGCATGAGCATCAGCGTTACTTGTTAGATTGTATTTCTCTTGAATTAAAAGAGCAAGAAAGACGTTATGCACTTAAGGGAGAAAATGACCTAAAACAATTAAAGTCGTTGGGGATTGCGCTTCATCCAATAACCGTGAATCGTAAGTCGTTTGGTTACGCGGATTATCCCGAGATATCCTTTCGATTGCCATTTAGCGCGGATACTTCTTCTTTTAAGGATAACAGTGCAATTGAGTGTTTTATTGAAGGTGAAGATGCCGTAAAAGGTGTTTTACTTAATATTGATGGACAAAAAGGAACATTTCGTCTATATGCTCCAGATTTTCCTGATTGGATTGAAGAAAAAGGGGTGGGTGTTAAGTTATCAGCCGATCAGCAAACTTTCGACTCAATGAAAAATGCTGTAAAGGTTATTTC